>NZ_JBAUIK010000007.1:0-157631 GCF_049682855.1 Pontixanthobacter sp.
TTTCTGGACCGACGGATCAGGTGGCGAATTGCCAGCAAGACGGGCAGCGGCTAACGACCCGGTCTGAATTGTGCGAACCGTTCCGGAAAAACCCTGATATCATGCGCGACACTCTCCGTAGCTTTATCGAATCCAGCCGTTTTGAATGGACAATCACCGCAGTTATTGTGCTCAATGCGATCGTTTTGGGGCTGGAAACGGTGCCGGGTATCATGCGCGATTATGGCGCAGTGCTGGCGCTGCTCGATCAGTCGGCGATCATGATTTTTGTGATTGAGATACTGCTTAAACTGTTTGTTTACCGGCTCAAATTCTTTGCCAATGGCTGGAATGTGTTTGACGCGGTTATCGTTTCGGCTGCGTTGATCCCCGCCAGCCAGCAGTTCAGTGTCCTGCGTGCGCTGCGAATATTGCGGGCTTTGCGGCTTGTTTCGGTCGTGCCCAGTATGCGCAAGGTCATAATGGGCCTGTTCAAAGCCATTCCGAGCATCGGGACGGTCATTGTCATGCTGTTGCTGCTATTTTATATCAGCGCGGTCATGGCAACGAAGCTGTTTGGTGCGGCATTTCCTGACTGGTTTGGGACTCTCGGCCTGTCGCTATATTCGCTGTTCCAGATCATGACTTTGGAAAGCTGGTCGATGGGCATCGTGCGGCCGGTGATGGAAGTCTACCCTTATGCGTGGGCATTCTTCGTACCGTTTATTCTGCTCACCAGTTTTATCGTGCTGAACCTGTTTATCGGTGTAATTGTCAACGCTATGGCAGAAGCGACCGAGGATGATGCGCATAGCGAGCGCGAGGAGATTCTGGCCGAATTGCGCGCGCTGCGCGCCGATATCGCCCAGTTGAAGAGGTAAGCTGTCAAAATACCCCAACAAACCGGTGTGAAACCCGCGAAAAGCACCTCCCGCAGTGCCAAGCGACTTGCTAGATAGCGTATATGAGCACAGCCGACACCGACAATTTAGAGCCTGATCCGTTTGATGCGATTGTGGATGCGCCGTTTGATTCGGCTTTATCTGAACGGTATCTGGTCTATGCGCTTTCCACCATAACCGCCCGCTCGCTGCCCGATTTGCGCGATGGGCTAAAGCCGGTTCACCGGCGGCTGCTGTGGACCATGCGCCAGTTAAAGCTGGACCCGTCCAACACGTTCAAGAAAAGCGCCCGCGTTGTAGGAGAGGTAATCGGCAAATATCACCCGCATGGCGATACCGCCGCTTATGATGCGATGGTTCGGCTCGCACAGGATTTCTCGCTTCGCTATCCGCTGGTTGAGGGGCAGGGCAATTTCGGCAATATCGACGGCGATAATGCGGCGGCGTACCGCTATACCGAAGCGCGGCTGACCAAAACCGCGATGCATCTTATGGCGGGGCTCGATCAGGGCACGGTAGATTTCATCCCGACCTATAATGGCGAAGAGGAAGAGCCTGAGCTGATGCCGGGCCTGTTCCCCAATCTGCTGGCCAATGGCACCAGCGGGATTGCGGTGGGTATGGCAACCAACATTCCCAGCCATAATGTCGCCGAGATTATCGATGCAACGCTGGAATTGATTGATAACCCTTCGGTTGAGCATAGCCGTTTGATGGAGCTGTTTCGCGGACCTGACCTTCCCACCGGCGGCCTCGTCGTGGACAGTCCCGAGGTTATTTCCCACGCCTATGAAACAGGGCGGGGTTCATTCCGCATTCGCGGGCGGTTTCATGCGGCAGAGGCAGAAAAAGCCGCAGACCGTGATGCGGGGATAGAGCGGCTGGGCGGCGGACAATATCAGCTGGTCATCAGCGAAATCCCCTATCAGGTGCAGAAGGGCAAGCTGATTGAACAGATCGCGCAATTGATCGCGGATAAGAAGCTGCCGATCCTGGAAGATGTGCGCGATGAAAGCGACGAGAATATCCGTCTCGTGCTGGTGCCCAAGAACCGCAACGTCGATCCTGAATTGCTCAAGGCGTCGCTGTATAAGCTGACCGATCTCGAAACGCGCTTCGGGCTCAATCTCAACGTGCTCGACGCCGCGCGCACGCCGCTGGTGATGGGCCTAAAGGAACTGCTGCAAAACTGGACAGCGGCACAGATAGAGATTTTGCAGCGCCGCACGCAGCACCGGCTGGACAAGATCGCGGCCCGGCTGGAACTGGTCGAAGGCTACATCGTCGCCTTCCTCAATCTTGACCGCGTGATCGAGATTATCCGCTATGAGGATGAACCCAAGGCCGTGATGATGGCCGAATTTGAACTGACCGACCGGCAAGCCGAAGCGATCCTCAACATGCGGCTGCGCAGTCTGCGCAAGCTGGAGGAAATGCAGCTGCGCGGAGAGCGTGATGATCTGCTGAAAGAGCGTGAGGAGCTGGAAAAACTGCTCGGTTCGCCTGCGCGCCAGCGCACCCGGTTGAAGCGCGATCTGGCCACTTTGCGCAAGGAATATAGCGAAGACACCGATATAGGGCGCCGCCGGACCACCATTGCCGAGGCCGCGCCGACGACGCAATTCAGCATGGATGCCATGATCGAGAAGGAACCGATTACGGTCATCCTCTCACAAAAAGGCTGGATCAGGGGCGCGAAGGGGCATGTCGATCTGGGCGCTGATGGCAAAGGCGCCGATTTCAAATTCAAGGAAGGCGACGGGCCCGCTTTTGCGCTTCACGCGCAGACGACGGACAAGCTGCTGATTGCGGCTGATAATGGCCGCTTCTTTACATTGGGCTGCGATAAATTGCCCGGCGCGCGCGGGTTTGGGGAGCCGGTTCGCAACACGCTGGACATCGATGCCGAGGCGGGCATTGTGAATGTGATCGTCTATCAGGCGGGCGGGCAATTGTTGCTCGCCGCGACCAATGGCAAGGGCTTTGCCGCGCGGACCGACGAGATTCTGGCGGAGACCAAAAAGGGTCGCCAAGTCGTCAATCTGAAAGGCGATGCCAGGCTGTCGGTCGTGCGTCCTATCGCCAAGGAGCACGATCATATCGCGGTGGTGGGCGAGAACCGCAAACTGGTCGTGTTTAATCTGGAAGAATTGCCCGAACTCGCGCGCGGGCAGGGCGTGATGCTGCAACGCTACCGCGCGGAAAAGGGCGGCGGCGGGTTGTCCGATGCGATTACGTTCACATTGGCAGACGGGCTGAGCTGGGCGATGGGCGGCGATAGCGGGCGCACACGGACAGAGAGCGATATCTGGCAGTGGAAAGTCGCGCGCGGGGCTGCGGGGCGGATGCCCCCGCAGGGCTTCCCGCGCGACAACACGTTTTAGACTGATCAATGGTGAGCGGCCCGGCTGCTGAGTTTAGATCAGCTTTTGGGCCCAACCTCTGGGCTTAGCCTTGGCGGCGGCGCTGCGGGCGATTGCCGCCACTTTGCCCGCTATTCTGCCCTCCACTCTGACCGCCTCCATTGTTCCCGCCGAACCTTTTCTTGGCAGGCTGGCCGCCTGAACGGCCATCGCTGCGTTTGGCCTCGACCACCGGTTTGGTAACCGGTCCTTTTTTGTGGCTGACATTTTTTGCGCGGCCATAGACTGGCTCGTCGCGGCCATCTCTGCCGCCGCTGCGCTGGTCGCGGTCTTCGCGGCTTCGGTAATTGCCCTGATCGGGGCTGCGCCCCTCGGCATCACGCCAGTTACGGTCGCGTGGTTGCTGCGGCTTTTTCTTGGGGTTGTTGCCGCCCCGGCTTCCTCCGCCGCCTGACCCCTTGCGGAAACGGGCGGTGCGGTCATCGGGATTGCGCTCAGCGCCGGACCCTTTGCGCGCGGGCGCGGGCAGGCCAGCGGCCTGCGCAACAAAGTCTTCGGGCAATCTCGCAGGGGTCAGCTTAACATTGGTCAGCCGTTCAATATCGCGAATATAGGGGCGTTCATCGGGCGCGATATAGCTGACAGCAAGGCCGCTTTTGCCCGCGCGGGCAGTGCGCCCGATGCGGTGGACGTATTGTTCGGCCACATTGGGAATTTCAAAGTTGAACACGGCGCTCACGCCCGGCACATCGATGCCGCGCGCGGCAATATCGGTGGCGACCAGCACGGGCACACTGCCCCGCCGGAAACCGTCCAATGCACGGGTGCGCTGGGCCTGCGATTTGTTGCCGTGAATGGCGCCAGCATTGATACCGGCTGCAACCAGATGGCGCACAACGCGGTCCGCGCCGTGCTTGGTACGGGTAAACACCAATGCGGTTTCAATCTCTCCGCTATCGATCCCTTTCTTCAGGCTGAGCGTCAGCAGCGCCTGTTTCTCCTTCTGGTCGACAAAGGTCGCGAATTGATCGACGCGTTCCGCCGTGGTGGATTGCGGAGCAACCTCCACGCGGACCGGATTGGTAATGAAACGCTTGCCCAGATTGGCGATGGCATTGGGCATGGTGGCGCTGAAGAACAGGCTCTGGCGTTCTTTGGGCAGCATATTGGCGATGCGGGTCAGCGGCTTGATGAAGCCGAGATCCATCATCTGGTCGGCTTCGTCCAACACGAAGATTTCAACATGGCTGAGGGTCAATGCCCGCTGCTCACACAGATCGAGCAATCGGCCCGGTGTTGCCACCAAGACATCGCAGCCCGGCACCAGTTTGCGCGCCTGTTGGCGAACCGGCAGACCGCCGAAAACGCATTGCACCGATAGATCAAGGAAACGCGCATAATCGCGCATATTGTCGGCAATCTGTGCCGCCAGCTCGCGCGTGGGCGAGAGGATCAGCATCCGGCAAGCTGCAGGCCTGCGGGCGACCGGATTGGCAGCCAGACGGTGCAGCGAAGGCAGCGAAAATGCCGCCGTCTTGCCGGTACCCGTTTGGGCCACACCCAGCAGATCGCGGCCATCCAGCAAGGCAGGAATACTCTCGCGCTGGATCGGGGTGGGTTCGGTATAGCCTTTCGTATTCAAGGCACGGAGGATAGGCTCGGCTAGGCCGAGTTTTTCAAAATAAGACATAAATTACTTTCATTGCGCGCCAAACGGATTTTGAAATCCGGGCACGGAGAGGTCCTTACGGCGACCCACGCGTGAAACGGGAAGCAATGCGAATAACGCATATTCCATAAACCATATGCGGGACTAGCCCGTTGATAATACGGGGAAGTTCACGCTCGCAAATAGTGCCACAGGACCATTCCTGCGCTGGACGTTGGACGCCATGTAAGGGCAAAGGTGTGAATAAGCAATGAAATTACGCAGCGCGCATATTTCATTGCTTTAAGGCCGTATCCAGAATCTGTAATAAGCGCGTCTGATCGGGGAAGCCTTCTGCCACCCATTGCGCTTCTATATGTTTGGACAGGCGCGATATTTGCGGCCCGGCGGGAACCCCGCGATCCATGATGGCGCTGCCTTTCAGCGGGAATTGCGGCGGGGACCAATCTTTCAGCACAGCGGTATCTGCGCCGTTCAGCAACAGCCGGTCCAGCGCGCTTTCCCGCCCTTCATAATAGGCCAAAGCGCGCGGGTTTCCGGCGTCGCTTGCGCTGCGTTCAGCAGCACAGACCAGACGCCTGCGTTCTGCATTGGACAGGCGCAACCGGGTGCCGACTTCTTCTGCAATTGCGGGCAGGGCGGGTAACAAAGCGGCGAGGCGGCGGATTGGATCGGCGGCAATATCAGCGGCATTCTCGGCGCAAATCACATCGCGCAGACGCTGCAAATCGCGCGCGCCGCTTTCGGGCACGATCACTTTCCACACACCGAGCGCCATCATCTTTTCGACCGTTTTTGCGGGATCAGGCAGTGCGAGCAACAGCAACACTTCCTTCGCCACACGCTCGCGGCTTAAATGGGTTACTGTGGATGCCAGATCGCGGCAGGCATCCACCGCGCCGCGATTCCACTGCCCGCCAAACCGCGCCTGAAACCGGAAATAGCGCAGGATACGCAGATGATCTTCCCGAATTCTTTCACCCGCATCCCCGATGAAGCGTACATGATGGTTGGAAAGGTCCTCCAGCCCGCCGAAATAATCGGAAATCTCCCCGGTGTCGGGCGCCGCGTATAAGGCATTGATGGTAAAATCGCGACGGGCCGCGTCGCTGCGCCAGTCGCTTGCGAAGGCGACCGTAGCGCGGCGTCCGTCAGTGGCGACATCTTTGCGCAAAGTGGTGATCTCTACCGCGCCGCCTGCCAATACCGCGGTCACGGTCCCGTGGTCGAGGCCGGTGGGGATAGAGCGGATACCGGCCTGTTTCAGCCGGTCAATTACGGCATCGGGCAGCAGCGTGGTCGCCGCATCGACATCGGCCACATCTGCGCCCAGCAAAGTGTCGCGCACCGCGCCGCCAACCCAGCGGACATTGTCTGCGCCCAATGCCGCGACAAGCTGCGCCAGATCAGTCCGCCGCATCCAGCCGGAAAGGGGCAATCTCTTATCCATCCAGCACATCTTTAGCCGCAATCCGCCGCGAAAGGTTGAAAATTATCGCGGCAGTGACGCCCCAGATCCGAAAATTATGCCACTGCATTTCCAGAAAGGCACGATTTTGGCCGCGCCACATCACTTCATTATGGGTCCAGTTGCGGTCATCCAGCAGAATATCGAGAGGCGTCTCGAACCAGTCCTCAACTTCACGCGGGTTGGGTATATATGGCAGATCTGGCGGGACCACGCCCACCACGGGTGTAATCGTGAAGCCGGTGCCGGTCTGGTAAATGTCGGTGCTACCGATCAGCCGGACATTATCAGGATGGAGCGCCAGTTCCTCATGCGCTTCGCGCAATGCGGCAGAGGCAGCGTCTTCACCCGGTTCCAGCTTGCCGCCAGGAAATGCCACCTGTCCAGGGTGATCGCGCATTGTCGTTGGCCGCTGGGTTAGGATGACCCCCGGCTGCGGACCATCGGTAACCGCAATCAGAACGGCGGCCTGCGTATTACGGCCTGCCAGTGCGAAGCGTTCATCGGTAATCAGGCCGTCCACTTCGCGCATATGGCCGCGTTTGAACGCGCAGGATAACCGGTCGAACAGGACGCTCACGGTTACGCAGGTAACAAGGAGAATACAGCGCCCTGGCTGGGCACTGACCAATCATCACCCGCCGCCAGCGCAATCTGCGCCAGTTGCTGATAGGTACTGCGGTTCAGCCGCGCCTCGCATCCGCGCCGTGCGTGCAAATAAAGCGCGGGCGTATCGGCACTGCCGCGGGCCATTAGCGGATGATCCGGCCCGGCGATAACCAGCTCGTCAGTATTCAGCAGGAACGCCAAACCGTCATCCCTCTGAGCCACATCAACCGCGATAAAGGCGGCGTCCTCGACTGCGATAGACAGTTTTTGGTAAGGCGTGACCAGCCAATAGACCCCGTCCTGGCCGCGTGTCAGCAGACTGGCAAAGGCGCGCACCATAGCCGGGCGGGTTATCGGGCTGTTATCATGCAGCCATGTCCCATCGGCGCAGATGCGCATTCGGCTGTCGCCGCTATGCTCCGGCGCCCAGCTTTCAACAGGCGGCAGTTTGCGCTGCGCGACCTGATGGGCAATTTCCGATAGCGACAGCGAGGCGAGTTCCGGCGGGGGTATGTACGGCATTTCGGAAGATGCGATGCCAGAAACCATGCGCCGGGCCAAGGGGTTAAGCACTTTACCCCTCATCGCCCGCATTTATAGGCCACGGGCCAAGCATACCCTCGGCGGGTAAAATAGCCGGATTATCACAGCGCACTAGCAATCGCGCTGGATCATATGGTCCGGGGCAATGCCAGCCTTGCGTCGGCGCCGATGCGAAGCCGAAAAACCGGCCGTAATAGTCAGGGTCGCCGATCAAGACCTGCGGCAAGGCAGGTCCGGCTTCTTCCAGGCCAAGCGCACCGAGCGCGGCCACCATCAAGGCCTTGCCGTACCCCTCATTCTGTTTTTCTGGCAATACCGCCACTGGCCCGATCATGATCATGGGATGCGGCCGCCTGTCCCTGCCGGTAAGAGCGACCGGCCATAGCTGGATGGTGCCCGCCAGATAAGCATCATCATCCAATGCGGCGAAGCTTAAGGC
Organism: Pontixanthobacter sp.; assembly: GCF_049682855.1. Classification (NCBI taxonomy): domain Bacteria; kingdom Pseudomonadati; phylum Pseudomonadota; class Alphaproteobacteria; order Sphingomonadales; family Erythrobacteraceae; genus Pontixanthobacter; species Pontixanthobacter sp. The sequence goes on from NZ_JBAUIK010000007.1 coordinate 7,973, forward strand.
GTCCAGACACTGTGCGCCCTCACGAATGCGGTAGGCGGTGCGTGCATGGCGCTGCGGCCCAAACGCCCGGTCGAGCAGTTGCTCGGTCATATCCGGCTGGACATTTGTTAAAGGGACAATCATCGCCATATGCGCGCGCCGATAGGATGCTGCGCGCACGCTGTCGAACACTTTGTCGCTTAGCCAGCCGCCAGCCTGCCGCGACCGCGAAAATTGCGTGGGTGTTCGGTTTGGCGATGCCCGCGCTATCCCTTTTTCGGTGTTATTTCGCGCCTGCGCGGTCCGATGCGCGCCTATTCTGCGGGTACCAGGCGGAGCAAGCGGCCGTTGCTGCCGTCTTCCAGCACCCAGATCGCGCCATCGCTCGCTTCAGTGACAGCGCGAATTCGCGATCCAAGATCATACCGCGCCACTTCTGCTGCAGCATCACCAGCAATTTTCACATGGACCAGACCCTGCGATTTCAGCCCTGCGATCAGGGCTGTTCCTTTCCAATCAGCAAACATGTCGCCGCGCATGAATGTCATGTCTCCCGGCGCGATTACCGGAGTCCAGGTAATGGCGGAACCGGCAAATTCGGGGCGAGTGGAATTGTCGGGGATAGGATCGCCATTGTAATGCTCCCCATCGGATACGATCGGCCAGCCGTAATTGCTGCCCATCGCAACCAGATTAAATTCATCGCCGCCAGCCGGTCCATGCTCGACTTCCCACAACCGGCCATTGGCATCAAAATCCATGCCCAGAATATTGCGGTGCCCGTAAGACCAGATCTCAGCCGCCGAGCCACCTTTATCGGCCATCGGGTTGCCTTCTGCGGGCGTGCCGTCCGGATTAAGGCGGACTATGGTACCCATCGTGTTCGAAATGTCCTGTGCCGGGGCCATTTTCTGGCGGTCACCCGAAGCGATAAATACATGTTCGCCGCCGGGCGAAAAGCGAATGCGGTGCGAATAATGGCCGCGTCCGGTAACTTTCGGGCTCTGCCGCCAGATAATATCGAGCCCTTCTACCGCGCAGCTGGTGGCTGTGAGGCAGTTTAATGTGCCGCGGCCGACGGCTGCGCCGCGCGTATCGTTGTCACCAGCTTCGGCCCAGCTAAGATATATCATTCGGCTGGTTTCATAATCGGGTGCAAAAGCGATGTCGCCAAGGCCGCCCTGACCGCCATAATCGACCGTCGGTGTGCCGCCGACTGCATGGGCTGTGCCCGTGGCCGGATCGAACATTTTCAGCTGGCCGGATTTTTCAGTGATGAAAAGCCGATCGGTTCCAGGTTCAAAAGCAGCCGCCCACGGTTCATCGAAACTGCCATGCTCCGTTATTGTAAAGGGCCCTTTCACCTCTCCCTCTGCCGCGCCGGAGGCAGACAGGACACCGGCGCTGCTATCCCCTGATGCGGCAGCACTGCAACTTGCGAGGGCAAGCGCAAACGGCGATAGGGACAGTGCACATGCGCGCGCGAGCGAAGGTATATTTTCTGTGGTCATAACCTCTGCAACACCCGAACACGGATTTGGTGCCCAGGAAATCATCATCGGCGTGGATGAGGCGGGCAGAGGACCATTGGCGGGGCCGGTCGTCGCCGGGGCGGCGGTATTGTGTGATAATCCGCCCTCCGGCCTGGCGGACTCCAAAAAACTGACCGCGAAACGCCGGGCTGTGCTCGATCTGGAGATACGCGCGAGCTGTATTTGGGCGGTGGGTAAAGTGGATCCGGCTGAGATTGACAGAATCAATATCTTGCAGGCGACCATGCTGGCCATGACCATAGCGGTTCAACGCGTCCTCGTGCTTCTCGATCGCGCACCGACGGCAATCCTGATCGACGGAAACCTGACGCCGGAGGGGCGCTGTCATCAATGGCGCTCCCCTGCAGGATCAGCGGTGCGCGCGATTGTGGGCGGGGATGGCAGCGAGCCATGTATCTCTGCTGCATCAATCGTCGCGAAGGAATGGCGCGACCGGGCGATGGTTGCTGCGGCGCAGGAATATCCGCATTATGGGTGGGAGCGCAACAAGGGCTACGGCACTCGGCAGCACTTGGCCGCTTTGCACGAATATGGGGCGAGCCCGCATCACCGGCAGAGTTTTGCTCCGGTCGCGCAATTGCATTTAATCTAAGGCGGGTTCTATAAGCCGGGGCCTGAATGGGGTGATGACCCTAAGTCAGAATATCGCGCGCTTCCTTGGCGACAACTTCGGCAATCGCGGCATAGGTATCGGCGAAGGCGGTCCCTTCGCGCCACAATGCGGCGATAGAGCGTTTTTCCGCCCAGCCGCGAATATCAAACCGCCTGACCATATCCTCGCCGCCGGTTTCTGACCTTAAATACAGTTCGGGCAGAATGGCAAGGCCCAGTCCCGAACCGGCCATCTGGCGCAGACTGTCAAGGCTGGTCCCTTCATAATCGCGCTGGATTTCCGCGCCGAGCCGCTCGCAAATGCCGCTCGCTTGCGCGTGTAAGGGGTGTCTGCGGTCCAGGCTCAGCACAGGCTGATCGGTGAAGTCGCTATATTCCAGCAACCCTTTGCCAAACAGCGGATTATCCGGCGCGCCAACCAGCTGGAGGCGCTCCTGAAACAGCGGTTCAATATGAATGTCCGATCCTGAAACCGGCAGCGGCGCCAGCATCATATCGAGATTGCCACCGCGCAATTCGGTGAATTGATCGGCGGGAATACCTTCACGAATGTAAAGCTTCAGCGCGGGATAATCGCGGTGTAATCGCACGACGGCGAGCGGCATGAGATAGGGGCCGATAGTAGGGGATACGCCGAGCCGGATTGTACCGGCCATTCCGTCCTTACTGCGTTCCGCGATGAGTTTGATTTGCGATATATCGCGCAGCACCCGCCGCGCCCGTGCTGCGATATCACGGCCGATCGGAGTTAGCCGGACTGGCCGTCCGCGTTCCACCAGCGTGCTGCCAAGCCGCAGTTCCAGCTCCTTTATCTGCTGGCTGAGTGTGGGCTGGGTGACGTTGACACTGTCGGCTGCCCGGCCAAAATGCTGCGTATCTTCGATCGCGACGAGATACTGCAATTGTCGAAGTGAAGGCATGATAGATTTTATCTATCGAAAATGAAGAATACTTGCAATTGGAATTATCACTCATTCGCCGCCATATAAGCTTGGAGACAGGCGAGATAGGACGAGTTTGATGGGGCACCATTTGCACACATTGCTGCTTCGCCATTGCCAGCCCGATCGCACGATCGATACGGCGAAAACTGCGGGAAAGCAGGAGGACCGCAAAGCCCCAAGGCGCATCCGATTGCGTTTGAAAGACAAAATTACCGCGCTGGGGCAGGACAGAGCATCTGTAACGCAGTAGAGCGGTAAGGGCGGTATCTGGTCTCTTCCCCTCCTCCGGGGACTGGATACCGTCCCAAAAATTAGTATGATCTAAACTTAAATAACAGCGCGGCGAGCGGGACCACCCTGCCGCGCCGCGTATGCTAAGGGGCTACCATTATGGCAGTAAAAGGCGCAGCAAAATTTCTTCAGGATTTCTTGAAAGAGGAAAGCGCGGGGGGCGTTGTCCTGATGATGTCTGCCCTTGCGGCTCTCATCGTTGCCAATAGCGCGCTTGCGGGCTGGTATATCGACACCTTGGCCACGCCGATCCACTTCACCGTTGGCGGAACGGGCATTGAAAAACCTGCTCTGCTGTGGATCAATGATGGCTTGATGGCGCTGTTTTTCTTCCTGGTGGGATTGGAAGTGAAGCGCGAGGTTCTCACCGGTCAGCTGTCCAGCTGGCAGCAATCATCGCTGCCTATTTTTGCTGCGCTGGGCGGTATGATTGCGCCCGCTGCGGTATTTGCGGCGATCAACTGGAACACGCCGGAAAATCTGAACGGCTGGGCCATTCCGGCGGCAACCGATATCGCTTTCGCGCTGGGTATTCTGGCCCTGCTCGGCAGCCGCGTTCCCGTTGCGCTGAAGGCCCTGTTGCTCGCGATTGCGGTGATTGATGATATTGGCGCGATCGTGATTATTGCGCTGTTTTACACGCCCGGCGTGGAAACGAACATGCTGATCGCGGCGGCGGTTGTATTGGCCGCCCTGTTCCTGATCGGCAGAGCCAGGGTTGGATCGCGCTTGCCCTATATCATACTGGGCGTGATCCTGTGGTATCTGGTGCTGAAATCGGGCGTCCACGCAACGCTTGCCGGTGTGGCCCTGGCGCTGACAATACCGCTGAAAAGCCGCGGCGGTGACACCGTGCTGGAAGAGATGGAGCATAGCCTCCATCCCTGGGTCGCTTTTCTGGTGGTGCCGATCTTCGCGTTTGCCAATGCCGGTGTCGGATTGCTCGATATTGAACCGTCAGCTTTGCTCGCACCGCTGCCCTTGGGGATCGCGCTGGGTCTGTTGGTGGGTAAGCAGGTGGGTATTGTCGGTCTGGCATGGGTCGCGACAAAAACCGGCATTGCATCTTTGCCTGACGGGATCAGCTGGGTGCAGATGTGGGGGCTATCGCTGATCGCCGGTATCGGTTTTACCATGAGCCTGTTCATCGGCAATCTTGCCTTTGCTTCGCCAGAGCAGATTGCGGCGGTGAAACTGGGCGTACTCAGCGGATCGTTGATTGCGGCGATTGCAGGGGTGGTTATCCTGCGCTCAGCGGGTAATAGACCCGCATGATTACGGCATCATTACTGGTCCTTGCGGGCCTCGTCGGACTGGCTTTTGGCGGTGACTGGCTCGTGCGCGGCTCGGTCGGAATCGCGCAGCGTATGGGCATATCCAACCTCGTCACAGGTTTGGTGATTGTCGGCGCGGCCACATCAATGCCCGAAATGGTGGCGAGCATTCAGGCGGCCCTGATCGGCTCGCCGGAAATTGCCTGGGGTAATATTGCCGGGTCCAACCTCGCCAACACATTGCTGATATTGGGCGCAGCGGCATTGGTCGCGCCGATTGTCCTCACCGGGGCTGGGCGGCGCGATGCGGTGGTGGCCCTGGCTGCATCGGTGTTGATGTGGTTTATCGCATGGCAGGGGTATGCTTCTGCGCTTGTGGGTATTGGTCTGCTGGCCTTATTGGCAGCCTATATCATCTGGCGCTACCGTCATCCGCGCGTGGATGATGAGGGTGAAGAGGAGGCCCCGTCTGCCTTGTGGCAGGCGATTGCATTTTTTGTCGTTGGTGTCGCCACATTGATCATCGGGGGTAAATTGCTGGTGGACGGCGCTGTCGATATTGCCCGTTTTGCCGGATTGAGCGAAACGGTGATTGGGTTGACCGTGGTGGCCGTCGGTACCTCCTTGCCCGAGCTGGCCGCATCGGTGGCTGCCGCGCTCAAAGGGAAATCATCGCTCGCATTGGGCAATGTCGTGGGGTCCAATATTTACAATATTTTCCTCATCGGCGGAGCGACCATGATAATCGCGCCATTCCCGATCCCGCGCGAGCTGATAGATGTGGAAATGCCCGCAGTGGTTATGACCGCTCTGATGGTTTTGCTGCTGTGCTGGTTCGCCAACAGCATCAGCCGCGTGATGGGCGGCCTGCTGGTGGCCGGGTTCGCGGTGATGACGGTGCTGTTTTTCGTCTAGGTACGAATTTTTTTCAAGAAAACTGCAAACCAGAGTCCTCCGCGCAACACCCCATCATATCGAGTCCAGGAAACCTTCGGGACTCAATATGTTGTGGGGGACTCTTTTCGTTCTGTCCCACGTCAAACATGGTTAGCGGCGCGTTAACCATGTTCCGCCATAGTCTGTGCTTGACGCAGGGCACGTTTGGACTCACCCTGTGGATAACTTGTAGGCGGGACAGTTTGGGGAACAGTAATGGGGGTCATCGAGACCAAAGGGATGCGCGCAAAAACGGCGCCAGAACGTAAGGCGACCGCTCCGGCCGATCTGCCGCTTGGCACGATATTGTCCGGCGATTGTGTCGAGGCTATGCGCTCGCTGCCGGACAACAGCGTGGATATGGTATTCGCCGATCCGCCCTATAATCTGCAACTTGGCGGCGATCTCAACCGCCCTGATGGCAGCCAGGTTGATGCGGTGACCGATCATTGGGACCAGTTTGCCAGCTTCAAAATCTATGATGATTTCACGCGCGACTGGATGGTGGAGGCGCGCCGCGTGCTCAAACCCGACGGCGCATTGTGGGTTATCGGCAGCTATCACAATATCTATCGCGTTGGGTCGATTTTGCAGGATCTGGGGTTCTGGATTTTGAACGATATCGTCTGGCGTAAATCGAACCCCATGCCCAATTTCAAGGGCACGCGCTTTACCAATGCGCATGAAACATTGATCTGGGCGAGCCAAGGGGAAAAATCCAAATATCAGTTCAATTACCGCGCGATGAAAACGCTTAATGATGAGCTGCAAATGCGCAGCGACTGGGTGTTGCCGATTTGCGGTGGCGGCGAACGGTTGAAGCATAATGGCACCAAAGCGCATCCAACACAGAAACCCGAATCGCTGCTATACCGTGTGATGCTGGCGACCACAGAGAAGGGCGATGTCGTGCTCGACCCGTTCTTTGGCACGGGCACGACCGGCGCTGTCGCGAAGCGTCTTGGCCGTGAATGGATCGGCTGCGAGCGCGAGGATTTCTACCGCGATGTCGCGATGAAGCGGATCGAAAAGGAATTGCCGCTGGATGAGAGCGCGCTCGAAACGATGCGGAGCAAGAAAAACGCCCCGCGGGTCGCCTTTGGTGCATTGGTGGAAAATGGCTATATCGCGCCGGGTACGGAACTTTTCGACAAGAAACGCAACTGGGTCGCGAAAGTGCGCGCTGACGGATCATTGAAATATCAGAAGCAGACCGGATCAATCCACGGCCTCGGCAAAGACTTGCAAGGCGCGCCCAGCTGCAACGGCTGGACATTCTGGCATTTTGAAGACGGCAATGATGTGAAGCCAATTGACGCGGTGCGGCAGACCTATCTGCTTGCAACGGAAGATTGAAATAAGGAGAAAAGTGATGTTTAATAAAATGTGGGTCAAGCTTGCAGCAATGGCCCCGATTGTGTTTGCATTGACGGCCCAATCAGAAGTTGAGCAACCCAAGCTCTACACATTGGCGTTGGTGATCAGCGATTCCGGTGAAGTCATCGGCTCTCCTCAGCTTAAGACTATGCTCGGTGAAACCGCAACATTCCATATCGAACCTGGCAACGGCAATTCATATAAGGCCCAGGTAAATCTTTCGGGTACCAATTCCGATCAAATAAATGTGAAAACCCAGATAGATGTGACCTCGCCGACCGTTGGCACGATCAACTGGACGCCCGAATTTGACATCAAGCAGGGGAGCCCTGTGCGGATCGAATATGGTAATACGGTTCCGGGCAACCGCCCATTGTGGATCGAGTTCACACTTTCTGATGAATAAATGTTGCGGGACCGGCCCGACACTTTAGCGCAAAAATTTGCGCCCTTGATCTGATCAGGGGTGGCGCGATGTATGGGAAAACAACCGCTGTCATCTGTCCTACTTTCTGCAGTTGAGCTAACACTGGTGAATGACCCAAAAGCGCCCATTTCTCACCGTCTTGATTCCAACCCTAGGACTGTGTCCCATATGTCACTTTCCTACAATTTGACCGAGGTGAAGCTGAGCAATGACTGCGCAAATCTATATCCAACCCACCGGCCTTTCGCTTAGCCCGCAAAGCGATGGCGGCAATGCGGTTCGTCTGGCGGGCGGCATGGCCTATGCGCATCAATTTGCGGTCATCACTCGCGACGGGGCGCAGATCACGGCACGCCATATTGTCACGCCGGATAGTATTGACAGTGTGCTGGGTAACTTGCCGGATGATCTGGCGAACAGTGCCCGCGAACAATGGACCGCTTTATCTGCTGTCCATGCTCCGCTGCAATTGGGCGAGCGGACTATCTGCCTCGACCAGCCACAAATTATGGGCATCCTCAATGTTACGCCCGATAGTTTTTCCGATGGCGGCGAATTTCTTGATAAGCCCGAAGCGGGGCGGGCCCATGCCTCGGCCATGCTGGAGGCTGGCGCGGCGCTGATCGATATTGGCGGTGAAAGCACGCGCCCAGGTGCGGCAGCAACTTGGGAAGGGGACGAGCTGGAGCGCGTGCTTCCCGCCGTGGAATATTGCGCCGCGATGGGTGCAGCGATCAGCGTGGATACGCGCCGCCCCGCTGTGATGGAGGCGGCGCTGGATGCAGGCGCGCATATCATCAATGACGTATCGGCATTACGTTATGACCCGCGCAGTCTGAACATGGCGGCAGCGCAGGACTGTCCGGTCATTTTGATGCATGCGCCGGGCAATCAGGGCGGGGAGGGCGATGATCTGCATGCCAATGGCAGCTATTCCAATGTCGTGCTCGACGTGTTCGACTGGCTCCGCGCCGCGCGTGATCGTGCACGCGGCGCAGGGATTGCGCGCGACCATATTATCCTTGATCCCGGTATTGGATTTGGCAAAACTCTGGCGGACAATCTGGCATTGATGAATGCGCTGCCACTGTTTCATGCGCTGGGTCAGCCACTGGTGCTGGGGGTGAGCCGGAAGCGGATGATCGGAGCCTTGTCGCATGAAGCGCCCGCTGATCGGCGGCTTGGCGGCAGTATTGCTCTGGCTATGGCCGGGATGAATGCCGGCGTGCAATTGCTGCGCGTGCATGACGTTCCGCAAACGGTGCAGGCGCGCAATGTGTGGCGCGGTTTGCGCGATGCGGCACTGACGGATTTCAGTATGCTGGCGGCAGAGGAATAATCACGCGGCTTCCTGCTGCCCGCTGCCACCTTGATCAAAAATCTTTGCAGCCGGTTTGTCACCAGCGGGTATAATCCGCATGATCACCAGCTGCAGCGCCTGTTCGATCCAGCATTCATCGAGATGCTCATAATCGTCGGTGATCGGTGCACCCTCGGCCAAGGCGAAGCGGCTACGCTCCACAGTGCTGCAATCCATCACGGTCTGTCCGTCTTTCAGGCACATGGATACTGCAACGGTCCGCTGGCCATGAACCTTGATGACGAACCGCTTGACCGTGCTCGTCGCGCCTTCTTCTGCAAGTTCAAAATCTTCGCGCTTGTCAAATGCCGCGCGCAGCAATTGCGCCATCCGGGCGAGCCGCGGCGCTTCGTCACGCGTCCAGCGGAACCGTTCATATTGGGTGTCATCAACGGCGCTGGACAGCGTGTCGCAAGCTTTTTGGAAATTGTCTTCCATCGCGGTGTTCCTCGGTTGGTGCAGATCATCAACGCTGCCAGACCGGCCATACCCGCAATATCCTAACAACTTGCAATCAGCCGGGGCCAACGCGGTCAGAGCCGGCATAGTAGGCGCACATGTAACGATTAAGCCGAAGCGCCCGAATATTCTTACGGGAAGGGCAGGCACCGCCATCACAAACTGGCGCATTGATTGAGAAAGTTATTATGACCCCCGCACCATCGCTTCGTATTGTCGCCGCTGCCGGATCGCTTGCGGTTCTGGCCATCGCTTCGCCATCAATTGCACAGGACCGCGATGAGTTTGTGCCGAAGGGCGGTGCATATGTGGCCATTCTGGCCGGTGTGACATCCCCGACAGATGGCGATTTCAGCGGCATACAGGATCCGCAAGGCAATGCGCCCGGAGCGGCGGGCGCAGCTGCCAATGTGCGGGCGGAATATGATGACGCATTTCAGGGGGCCGTCGCACTGGGGTATCGCATTCCCAAGCGAGTATTCAGCCTGTTTCAGCCGAGCGTTGAGCTGGAATACAGCCGCTTCAGTGCAGATGTCAGTGCTGGATCATTCAACGGCGGTAACCAGACTTTCGCTGGCGGTGCTGACGTGAGCGTCTACGCGGTAAATTACCAGTCTGACATTCGCTGGTCGACCGATCAGCGGGTTATTCCGTTTCTGGGTAGTGGTATCGGCGTCGCTGATGTCGGCGCGGACCTGGCGTATTTTCCCAATAACGGCATTGCTTCCGCGCCGACTTTTGCCGTGCGCGATGGTGATACGGGTCTATATTTGCAAAGCAATGCCGGTGTGACGTTTGTGATCAACGATACCGCTGATTTCAACACTCGCCTGCGGTACCAGCGGGTCAGCGGGCTTGATCTCGATCGCCGTTTTGTTGCTGGCGGCGCTGATGACCGCAATGCCGAACTGGAAGGCCAGTTTGAGACTGTCAGCCTGCTGGCGGGTGTTCGCTTCCGCTTCTGATTCATCCCAGCCCAAGCAATCCGCGGCATCGTGCCGATTGCAGGGGGGATACGCGCCTGAAAATCGGGTCAGCGAAACCCGGGGTTGGTCAGCGTTTAGAGCGAGAAACCGCCATCACTGATATGGACAGTGCCGGTTACATTGGCAGCGGCGTCGCTGAGTAAATAGCCGATATTGGCGGCAATTTCATCAGACGTGGCGAGTTTGCCGCGCGGCGTACCAACGGCCAGCCCTTGCAAGGCGGCATCACGGCCGTGCTCTTTGGCTGCCTTGCGGAACGCCTCGCCTGTATCCCAGATGGCAGTATCCGCGCCGCCCGGCGCAATGGCATTGACGCGGATATTGTCCCCGGCGCTCTCTGCCGCAGCGATCCGCGCCATGTGCGATACGCCCGCCTTGGCAACACCGTAAGCGCCGATACCGGGGACAGCCTTGTGGCCGGTCACCGATGAAACCATTACTATGCTTCCGCCACCTGACGCTTTCATCGCCCGCAAGGATGAGCGCAAAGTGAGAAATGCGCCATCAACATTAACGCCCATGACGCGCCGCCAATCCGCAAGCGTGTGTTCTGAAAACGGGGCGAACGCACCAATACCGGCATTTACCACAGCAAAGTCGAGAGCGGTGATGGATGTATCGAGGCTATCCCAAAACGCTTCATCGCTTACATCCGCGCCATGTCTTTGCACAGCGCAGCGAAAGTCCAGCCTGGCCAGCCCGGCCTCGTCCCGGTCGATCAGGATAAGCGTTCCGATGCCCTGGCTATCGAGGTGCCGTGCGCATGCAGCACCAATGCCCGATGCTGCGCCGGTGACGAGGGCGGTTTTTCCGGTGAAGCCGGGAAGCGATAAGGGGGATGGCATAGAGCGGGAATTCCTTGTTTCGGGTTCCGGCCCTTTGGCTCAATTCAGCAGTATGAGCAATGTCTGGCAATGTTTCGCCGCCGGTTATGCAGCATCGCCGATGCCCAGGTCACCCAGCTTGCGGTATAATGTCGAGCGTCCGATGCCAAGCCGGCGCGCGACCTCTGTCATACGTCCCCGATAGTGGCCGATGGCAAGGCGGATGACATCAGCCTCGATCTCGTCAAGCGGGCGTAAATTGCCGTCTGGCGTGTAGAGCATGATCCCGACGCCCTCTTGCATCGGATTGATCGCCTCATCGCATTCGCCCAGCAGTTCAGAGAGCTGCGGGAAGCTGTCCGCGGTCAATGTTTCCTTATCGCAGTGCACGGCAGAGCGAAACAGAACGGCCTGCAATTGGCGGACATTTCCTGGCCAGTCGAATGCGGATAGCAGCGCGAGAGCGCCGTCGGTAATGGTGATATGCCGCAATCCCGGCTGTTCACCAATCCGCGCGAGGAAATGGCGGGTCAGCGCCGGAATATCGCTTTGGCGTTGACGCAAAGGCGGCAGAACGATTGTCGTCTGACCAATCTGTTTCAACAGATCTGGGTGGAAATGCCCGACATTATTGTGTTCATTGGTCAAATCTGCAAGCGGCAGATTGCTGGCGCATAACAGGCGAACATCGACCCGGAAGCCGTGCGCTGCGCCAATCGGGCGGACAATGCCGCTGTCCATCGTCTCCGCCAATTTCGCCTGCAAACGTTCATCAAGCCGGTCAATTTCGTCCAGAACCAGCGTTCCGCCATCGCAGTGCTGCAACGCGCCGACTTGTCGGTCGAACGCCCCGGGGAATGCGTTTTGTTCATGACCAAACAATACCGATTCGATCGAATTGGCGGCGACACTGCGGATATTGATCAGGCGGAACGGGTTTTTGGCGCGCGGGCTGGCGGAATACATCGCCCGCATCAGCATTTCCTTGCCGGTACCGTTCTCGCCCTCGATCAGAACCGGCCCGTGGCCGCGCGCTGCCTTGGCCGCTTTGGCCAAAGCCGAACGAAATGCCGGGGAATTACCGATCATCGCGTCAAAATCGAGCGAAGCGGGCATTTTTTCGGTCAGAGGCTGCAACTCGTCCTTGGGCGGCTCGTTCTTGGTCGAGCTGCGCAGCGCCTGCATCAGCCGGTCTGGCGAAACCGGTTTGATCAGATAATCAGTCGCGCCTGCGCGCATCGCTTCGACCGCGAGCAGCGGGCTGGCGCTGGTGGTCAGCATCAGGATGGGCATGGCCGGGCGGCGCGTTTTCAACTCTTCAATCAAGGTGCAGGCATCATCGCCGGGCACCCATTGATCCAGAATGATCGCGGAACACTGCATCCCCTGACGCGTACCGAGCGTTGCAATGGCCGTTTCGGAATCCTTCACCACCAGCGTGCGCCACCCCTCACGCGCAGCAAGTGCTGTGATGAGACGGCTTTGGGCAGGCTCATCATCAATCAGCATCAAAAGGCGCGATTCGCTGTCTGACATAATTCCAAAATTGTCCCGTCGTGATACGGTGCAAGTCTCTAAGGCAGAGGAGTAAAGGTCAGATTAAGGCTAAGAACAGCTTTTGCGCTCTTGATGGGCATCGTGGCTCAGGTTAGACGGTTATCACATATTTCAACATACGATTTGGGGAACGATACAGTGCCAGCAGAAAACGACATGAAAGCCGCGAAAAGCACATATGACAGCTTTATCGCCAACCTTAAATGGAGCGTGCCATTGATCGCGGTAATAACCCTGATTGTCGTCATCGTCATTGCGCCATAGGGTAGAACGGCATTGAAAATCGCAGCATTGAAAGAGAGCGCGCCGGGCGAGACCCGGGTCGCCATAACGCCTGAAACGGTCAAGAAATTCATCGCGCTGGGCGCATCGGTTTCGGTCGAGAAAGGCGCAGGAGGCTCAGCCTCTGTCTCCGATGCTGCTTTTGAAGATGCAGGTGCACAGGTCACGGCAGCTGCCGAAGCGGTTGCGGGCGCGCAGATCGTGCTTGGTGTGCAAGCACCCGATACGATGCTGCTCAAAGGCGCGGCTGACGGCGCATGGGTTGCTGCAACCTTTGACCCCTTTGCCCAAACAGGCCGTATCGCCGCCTATGCCAAGGCCGGTTTTGAAGCCTTGTCGATGGAATTTATGCCGCGCATCACCCGCGCGCAAAGCATGGATGTGCTCTCCAGCCAATCCAATCTGTCTGGCTACAAGGCTGTTCTGGCTGCCGGGCATGAATATGGCCGCGCTTTTCCGATGATGATGACCGCTGCGGGCACGGTCCAGGCAGCGCGGGCTTTTGTGATGGGCGTCGGGGTTGCCGGTTTGCAGGCGATTGCAACTGCGAAACGGCTGGGCGCGCAGGTTTCTGCCACCGATGTGCGGTCTGCAACGAGGGAGCAGATCGCATCGCTGGGCGCAAAACCGATTTTTGTTGAGGACGTTGCCGGTATCGAAGGCGAGGGCAGTGGGGGGTATGCGTCGGAAATGAGCGAAGAATATCAGCGGGCGCAGGCCGAACTGGTATCACGCCATATTGCGAGGCAGGATATCGTCATCACAACCGCGCTCATCCCGGGCCGCGCCGCGCCGCGCCTGATATCGGACGCCCAGATCGCAACGATGAAGCCCGGGAGCGTGATTTTCGATCTCGCTGTGGCGCAGGGCGGCAATGTCGAGGGAAGCCAGGCTGACGAAGTGGTTATCAGGCACGGCGTGAAAATCATGGGCTATTCCAACACGCCCAGCCATCTGGCGGCGGATGCTTCGGCATTGTTCGCCCGCAACCTGTATAATTTCCTGTCGGCCTTCTGGGATCAGGAGCTGGGAAAGCCCGTCCTGGACGAAGAAATTGGCAATGCTGTCCGACTGACAAAGGGCGGCGTTATCGTAAATGAGAGGCTGAAATGATCAAATTTACGTTACCGATCGCCTGCTTCGCGCTCGCCGGATGTTCGATGATGGAAAGCGACACCAGCTACAGCGCATCTGATGCCAGCGATGGTGCCGCGTTCCGGGTGGAAGCGCGCGAAGTGTTCGGGCGGCTTGACCCCGTCTGTCCGTTTACCCGGGATGCTGATCAGCTGGCCCGCTATGCAGCAATGCAGGATCGTTACGCGCAACTGAAGGATTGGGTTGGCGGCACCCCCTTCGCGGTCGATCTGGCGATCATAGAGGCCGACTATGCCAATTTCTGGGCGTCCAATTCGGTCGAATGCGGACCGACTGATACCAAGGAAAGTATTGCGCAAATGAATGCCGAACTGGAAGCGATAAATACGCGGCTGGACACGCTGGAGACATTGGCCGGAGCCGTATAGCCAGCCAGACTGTGTCTTTACGCGGATGTGAAGATTTTACTTTTTGGGAATGCCGCTGATGGACTTTATTTCAATCCTGTCGATTTTCGTGATGGCCTGTTTTGTCGGCTATTATGTGGTGTGGTCGGTTACGCCTGCGCTCCACACGCCGCTCATGGCGGTGACGAATGCCATCTCATCGGTGATCATAGTCGGCGCATTGATCGCTGCGGCGGAAGCGGGCAGCCCCACGGCCAAATGGCTCGGGCTTGCAGGTGTAGTCCTGGCGAGCGTGAATATTTTTGGCGGCTTTGCTGTGACCGAACGAATGCTGGCGATGTATAAAAAGAAGGAGAAGAAGTGATGCTGACGCTTCTTGCCTCTGGAACAGGCGCGATTGCAACGCCTGCCTGGGCGATGCTCGCCTATCTCGCATCGGGTGTATTGTTCATCCTGGCATTGCGCGGATTAAGTTCGCCGCAAACCAGCCGCGCGGGAAACCGTTATGGCATGGTAGGTATGCTCATCGCGGTCGCAACCACTCTTGTCACTCACAGCATTGCGACATTGCCAGAAATCGCCATTGCTATTGCGATTGGCGGGTTTGCTGGTTTCACAATCGCGCGCAAAATCGCGATGACGGACATGCCGCAACTGGTTGCAGGGTTCCATTCGCTGGTTGGCCTCGCTGCCGTTCTGGTGGCGCTGGCGGCATTTCTTGATCCGCTTGCATTCGGGATTGCTGATCCTGCGGGCCAGATCATGGTTGTCAGCCGGATAGAGCTTGCGCTGGGCGCCGCGATCGGTGCGATTACATTTTCCGGCTCGGTCATTGCCTTTGCGAAGCTTAACGGCAATATGTCGGGTACGCCTATCCTGTTGCCCGCGCGCCATTTGATCAATCTGGGCACGCTGGCGGGGATTATCGTGCTGACAGGACTATACGCCATCAGCCCGGTGGGCGGCGCGGGCGAAGGCTGGATGTTCTGGGTCATTCTGGGCGCGGCATTCATTATCGGGTTCCTGCTGATCATCCCGATTGGCGGCGCAGATATGCCTGTCGTGGTGTCGATGCTGAACAGCTATTCCGGCTGGGCTGCCGCCGCGATGGGATTTACGCTTGGCAATACGGCGATGATTATCACCGGCGCTCTGGTCGGGTCGTCAGGTGCGATCCTGTCCTACATCATGTGCAAAGCGATGAACCGCAGCTTCATCAGCGTAATTGCCGGCGGCTTTGGCGCCGATGCATCGAGCAGCGGCAGCGAACCGCGCGAACAGCGTCCTTACAAGCAGGGCAGCGCCGCCGATGCGGCCTTCATGCTGGAACAGGCCGAGCGGGTTATCATCATCCCAGGCTATGGCATGGCGGTTGCGCAGGCACAGCACGTGCTGCGCGAAATGGCCGACGTGCTGAAACAAAAGGGCGTTGACGTGAAATACGCCATTCACCCGGTCGCTGGCCGGATGCCAGGGCATATGAACGTGTTGCTGGCCGAAGCCAATGTGCCCTATGACGAAGTGTTTGAGCTGGAAGATATCAATAGCGAATTCGCGCAGGCCGATGTCGCCTTCATCATCGGGGCGAATGACGTGGTGAACCCGGCGGCAAAGACTGACAAGTCCAGCCCGATCTACGGCATGCCGGTATTCGATGTCGACAAATCCAAGCAGGTGTTCTTTATAAAACGCAGCATGGGCGGCGCGGGCTATGCCGGGGTCGATAATGACGTGTTCTACATGGACCAGACCATGATGCTGTTATCCGATGCGAAAAAGATGGTCGAAGAGATCGTCAAGAACCTTGACTGAACCGGTGTAGCTGATGCGTAAATTGCTGATCGCTATTGTTGTGGTGGCGCTGCTGGCGGTGATTGCGGTGCAAACCGGCGCGGCAAAGCCGGTTGTCCAATGGCGCGTAGAGGCTGCATTGCTGGACTCCGGCCTGTCCGAACAGCGCGCTGAGTGTATGTCCGCACGGATGGTGGACCGGCTATCGATTTGGCAGCTTTACAAATTGCAGCAAGGTATGGCGCCGCAAGCGGGCGAGGCAGAAAGCCCCACCGGCCTAGGCGATTTGATCAAGCGTCTGCGCCGTGCGGATGATACAGAAGCTGTCGCGGTCACCGCCAGCAGTGCAGGCCTGTGTGCCATAGGGATCGGCTAGAGTATTTCAGGCCTTAGTGAATGTCGCAGTACGGCAGAACAGCAGCACGCACCCCTTGACTTTCAGACGATTACCTTCGCGCCAGACCTGCGCGTTAAAATTGCGGCCATCTTCGGGGCTATAGCCGTTGCCTTTGAACTTGCTGCCATCAGCCTTGAGGTTCCAGAAAATCCGCAAGCCCAATAGACGTTGCGACCGCTTTGACCGGTCAGGGTTTTCGGTGTCACGCGCGCCGCCTGCAGGTTCCGGGACGAGAAACTTTGAAATCTTGCCGCACATGGATGATCCGCATTGGTAGAACTGGATGATCGATTTTCCGTCATCGGTCTTCCAGTTGCCGGTAATGGATGCAGGTGCTGCCTGTGCCGGCGCGGCAATCATCAGTGAAGCAATCAGGGGCATAACCCATTTGGCGGTTGTCATTCGCATATTCCTCTTAAAAATGCCCAATGCGTCTTTCGCATGAAAGCGGCACTTGGTTTCATTGTAATTTTAGGACACAATGATTGTAACCGGGAGAAATATGATGGCAAAGCTGAACATGACGTGTCTGGCAGGTGCGGCTGCGCTCATGATAGCCGCGCCAGCTTGCGCCGAGACGATCATTGTCGCGCCGGGGGAAGGTGCTCAGGAACGGCTTCAGGAAGCGTTGATTTTGGCTGAGCCGGGCGACGAGATCCGCCTGGCAGAAGGGCGCTTTGTTCTGACTGACGGGCTTTCCCTGGATGTTGACAGCGTAATCCTGCGCGGTGCGGGCAGGAATAAGTCGGTGCTTGATTTCTCTGCTCAACGAGATGCAGGTGAGGGCTTGCTGATTACCTCCGACAACGTAACCTTGCGCGATTTCGCGGTCGAGAACACACGCGGGGACGGGATAAAATCAAAAGGTGCGGACGCCATTGTCTATTACCGCTTGCGCGTGGAATGGACCGGCGGGCCGCTGGAAACCAATGGTGCCTATGCCGTCTATCCGGTGGAGAGCGAGGATGTGCTGATTGACAGCGTCACCGTGCGCGGCGCATCTGATGCGGGCATTTACGTGGGCCAGAGCACAAACATCATCGTGCGCAATTCTGTCGCAGAATATAATGTTGCCGGAATAGAGATAGAGAACAGCCGCAATGCGCGCGTCTTTGGCAATTACGTTGCCCATAATACAGGCGGTATCCTGGTATTCGACTTGCCCAATCTGCCGGTGATGGGCGGCGGTAATGTGATGGTCGATCACAATCTGGTGATCAACAATGATGTTCCCAATTTTGCGCCTGCTGGAAATATCGTCGCCAGCGTGCCGATGGGATCGGGCATCATGGTGATGGCGAATGACAATGTCGCGATTGAAAATAACGTTGTCGACGGCAATGCCACAGCGGGGGTTCTGGTGGTCGCTTATTCACAGAGCTATGATGATGACCGGTATGATGCGCTGCCGCGCAGGGTTAGCGTATCGGACAGCAACCACTTCGGCAATAATGGCTATGCGCCCGATTTCCCCGGCGGTGCGATGCTGGCCGCAGCGTTTGGCGGCAATATCCCGGCTGTCATGTGGGATGGGCTGGGCACCGATGCGTTGTTGGCGGATGCAGAGGTGCCGGTTCTCTCGCTCGGCTATAGCGAGCAAGGGCAGGGGCCGGAAAGTGCGCGCCCAGATTTGGTGACCGGCACGGTGGCTGCCGCTGAGAAAGTGGACGCATTTTCCGCTACCCACCGCGCCGATATTGAGCAGCGTGCGCGTCCGTGAAGAATAGTGCGTGTCTTCTGGCGGCCACGATATCGCTGAGCGGGGCGCTGCTGATGCAGACACCCGCTCCGCACGCTGCGGCCCCTATCACCGTAAATGACGCCGTTGTTCAGGAGCGGCATCTCCCGCGTAAACTGTCTGATTTCGGGTTCTTTCAGAACGGCAGAGCGCAGATCCCGGCCGCCAATGTGATGCCATACCGGCTCAATATCCCGCTCTATTCCGACGGGGCGGAGAAACTGCGTTTCGTATATCTGCCAGACGCTCTGAACGCCTCCGCAGCCGGGGAGGGGTTACTCGCTCTGCCGGTTGGGGCTGCGCTGATCAAAACATTTGCCTTTGGTGAGGGAGAGGATCGCCGCCTGATTGAAACGCGAGTTTTACTGCACCGCGCCGATGGCTGGGTGGCGCTGCCGTATATCTGGAGCGATGAACAAACCGACGCGCGGCTGGCCATTGCCGGGGCGCGGATCGATATGGTCACGCCGCGCGGGGAGGGTATCAGCTACCGCGTGCCGAATAAGAACCAGTGTAAGGAATGCCACGGCCTGGATGGCGTAGTTATTCCAATCGGCCCGAAAGCGCGCAATCTATCGGGCGAATGGCTGAAAAAATTGACCGGCCTGGGCAAATTGGACGCGGTCCCGCAGGGGCACAGTCATTTTCCGCTGTGGAAAGACCGCGCTACGGCGGATTTGACCGCATCTGCGCGCGGCTATCTCGATGTGAATTGTGCGCATTGTCACCGGCCGGGCGCCACTGCATCCAATTCCGGTCTCGATCTGCGCTGGGAACAGGATGACCTGCATGCTCTGGGCATCAATAAGCGTCCGGTGGCTGCTGGGCGTGGTTCTGGCGGGCATACGTTTGATATCGTGCCCGGCGATCCCGATGGTTCGATTATGACTTTCCGCATGCGCAGCAATGAAGCGGGTGTGGCTATGCCTGAGCTCGGCAAAACGACCATAGATCAGGACGGCGCAGACATCGTCGCGCGCTGGATAGAGGGCATGCAATAAGTGAAAACCTTGGGAAAGATCCTGCTTGGCGCGGCGGCGCTATTGATTATCGCCTTACTGTTTTTTCGTACGCCCGATACTGATCCGGCCGAAATGCGTGCCAAATATGCTGGCGAGCCATCACAATTTGTTGCTCTGCCCAATGGCGTGACGGTGCATTTGCGCGATGAAGGGCCAGCCAATGGGAATGCCAATGGTGGTGCCGGGGCACCAGTGATGATCCTGCTGCATGGCTCCAACGCCGATCTGCTGACCTGGGACCCGTGGGTTGAGCGGTTATCGGATGAGTACCGGATCATCCGGTTCGACCAACCTGGTCACGGCCTGACCGGCGGAGCGCCCGATGGGACGTATGAGATTGAAAGCTATGTCGAAACCGTCGACCAGCTTGCCGATGCGATGGGGTTAGAGAAGTTTATATTGGGCGGAAATTCGATGGGCGGCGGGCATTCGCTCGCCTATGCCGCGGCGCATCCCAAACGGGTGCAGGGATTGATACTGATCGATGCATCGGGCGCCCCGCCTAGTGCACGAACGGGGGAGGATAAGAGTAGAGGCAATATCGGCTTTACCATCGCGCAAACGCCAGTGCTTAACCAATTAATGAAGCATATTTCACCGCGCAGTATCATCGAGCAAAGCCTGCGTCAGAGCGTCACCAACCAGGATATCGTGACCGATGCCGCCATCGATCGCTATTGGGAAATGCTCCGTTATCCCGGCAACCGTGCGGCAACAATTGTGCGTTTCAGTCAGACCCGCACACCGTTTAGCAAACAGCAATTGGCTAAATTGACCATGCCGGCTCTGGTGATTTGGGGGGGTAAAGACACGGTGATCCCCTTATCTGCCGGGCAGTGGCTGGACCAAAACCTGCCAAACAGCAAGTTGGTCGTGCTCGAAAATATCGGTCACTTGCCAATGGAGGAAGCGCCCGATGCCAGTGCGAATGCCGTGAAGGCATGGATGAGGCAAAGCGGGTTGGCTGGCTCATCAGCGCAAACATTGCCGCCGCCACCGGTAGACGAACGCGTAACGGGCACGTAAAGCGTCCGCTCTGATAGAGGGATACATCGTGCGCAAACTGGGTATAATCGGCGGAATGAGCTGGGTCTCTACTCGTATTTATTATGAGCAGATCAATAAACGCATCCAGAAACGTACTACCCCGATGACCAGTGCACCGCTATTGATCGAGAGTCTCGATTTTTGTGCGCTTTACGGTCTGACCAAAGCCGAAGATTGGGACCGCGCGGCCGATGTCATTTCTGCATCAGCAAAAAGACTGGAAGCGGCTGGCGCGAGCGCCATCGTCATCGCTGCAAATTCCATGCACAAAGTCTACGATCAGGTCGCGGCGAATGTTGCGATACCGATCCTGCATATTGCCGATGCGGTGGGCGCAAGGATGCAGGCCGACGGGGTTACACAGGCGACCTTGCTGGGCACGCGCAATGTCATGACGGAAAGTTTCTTCCGTCAGCGATTGGTTGCACATGGTGTGGATTTGACCGCGCCGGTCATGGCCAATGTCGAGATACTCGAAACGATTATTTATGATGAGTTGATGGTAGGAAAGGTTACGCGTGATGCGCAGCGCGCGCTTAAGACTATCATTACCCGCAAAGAACAGGACGGCGTGAAGGCCATCGTTCTGGCGTGCACGGAGTTGGACATGATTGTTGATGTGGATGCCAACATCCTGCCGATCTACGATTCTGCGCGGATTCACTGTGAAGCGGCGGTGCGCTGGATTATGGACGAAGACTGATCCCTGCGCCGCATTCTGCACAGTGTGTTCCCCTATTGATCCCGTTGTCGCTGATCCGCCGCTCGCCTAAGCCGCCTGTCTATGACACGCGCTCTATATGCCGCTGATCCTGCTACCTCTCGCGGGAGGGAGTTTCCCGAGAACCGCGATGGCGCGCGCGGGCCGCGTAGCGAGTTCCAGCGTGACCGGGACCGGATTATCCATTCGATTGCATTCCGCCGTCTGCGTAGCAAAACCCAAGTGTTTATTGCGCCAGACGGGGACCATTACCGAACCCGCCTTACCCATAGTCTGGAAGTTGCCCAGATTGGCCGCGTTGTCGCACGCGCGCTGGGTCTCGATGAAGATCTGACCGAGGCGCTGTGTCTGGCGCATGATATCGGCCATCCGCCATTCGGCCATGCAGGGGAGAAGGCCCTGTCAGCAGCGATGGAAGCGCATGGCGGATTTGACCACAATGCCCAGTCGCTGCGCACGCTGATGCGTTTGGAAAGCCCCTATTGCGATCATGACGGGCTCAATCTGACATGGGAATTACTGGAAGGTCTGGCAAAGCATAATGGGCCTGTTGAGCACCCGGGCTGGGCGCTGAGCGAACTGGATAGTGCCTATCCCTTGGAATTGTCACAGCACGCATCGCTGGAGGCGCAAGTTGCTGCAGTCGCTGATGATATTGCTTATGACAATCATGACATAGATGATGGGCTGCGCGCCGGTTTTCTCGATCTTGATGAATTGCTCTCGCTCGATTTCATCGCGGAGGCCTGGCGCCTGGTCGAAAAACGTTTCCCCCATGCTGCGAGAGAGCGCCAGTTGCGCGAATTGATCCGCGGGCAAATCGGCGTGATGGTGAATGACGTTCTGGACCATACGCGGCGCAATGCAGAGGGCCTGGAATCGGCGGGCGAAGTGCGCCGCGCAGGAAAAATGCTCGCCGGTTTTTCGCCAGCTATGGCAGCGCAGGAGCGCCAGCTCAAGAATTTCATGTATAACAAGCTATACTATCACCCTGAACAGCTCGCCACAGCGGCGAAAGCGAGCGATGTCGTGGCCCGGCTCTATGCTGCTTTTGATCGCGATCCTGCGTATATGTCATCGGGTTGGCGCAACACATTGCCGCAGGACGAACCACATCGCAGCCGCCATATTGCAGACTTTATCGCCGGGATGACGGATAGGTTCGCGATCGAGCAGTTCCGCCGGATTTATGGCACCGAGCCGGAGGGATTGAGCAATGTCTAGCCCCCTCAGCATCGCTCTTGTTGGCGCAACGGGTTTGATCGGCCGGACACTCATTGAACGCAGTGTTGGCCGAGAAGATATCCGAATTCTGGCGGTCGCGCGGCGCGAAATGAAATTGCCCGCCGGCGCGAAAATGGAGCTGGTCGTCGCCGCTCCGCAGGAATGGGGAGCGGTATTTGAACGGGTGCGGCCTGACGTTCTGGTCAGCGCACTCGGTACGACATGGTCCAAGGCGGGCAAGGATGAGGCGGCGTTTCGCGCGGTCGATCAGCATCTGGTGCTGGATACGGCGCTGGCGGCAAAGGCATCTGGCGTTATGAGGATGATCGCAGTCAGTTCCGCCGGAGCGGATGCGGCATCCAAAAACTTTTACCTGCGGGTCAAGGGCGAAGTCGAGCGCGATCTGATGAAAGCCGGATTGTCCCGGCTCGACATCCTGCGGCCAGGCCTGCTGCGCGGATCACGCCGGAATGATCCCCGCCTCGGAGAAAGTCTGGCGGCCGTTGTCAGCCCGGTAATGGATATGATGCTGCATGGTCCCTATCGTAAATACAGGTCGGTCAGGGCCGAAGTGGCAGCGGACGGTATTCTGGCACTGGCGCTGAAAAAAGCGGCGGGCAGGTTCATTCATGATGGTGACGCGATTATGCGCGCGGCAAACAGTTTGCCGCATATCGCGCGCGATTGAAGGGAACAGATATGTGGAATGTTATCTTTGCAGCCGCAAACCTGCTCGCTCTTGCGTGCTGGATCACACTGATCCTGCTGCCGCGCCATCCGCTGGCGCTCAGCGCCATCATGTATTGCGGTGTGGGGCTGCTCTGTTTGATCTACACGGCGTGTATGGCGTCCCTCGTCACCGGCCTTGCCGATCCGGTTGGGCCGCGCGGTGATATCAGCGTTTCGACGATTGCAGGCGTGCGGGCGATGTTTGCTACCGATGGCGGCGTAACGATAGGCTGGGTGCATTACCTCGCCTTTGATCTGTTTGCCGGGTTATGGACCGCGCGTGATGCAGATGCAAAAGGGTTTTCGCGGATAGTGCAGGCACCGATCCTGTTGCTCACATTCCTCGCCGGACCGATAGGCTTGCTCACCTGGCTGATTGTGCGGGAGCGTGCTGCGCGTAAACTGGGCCGGATGACGTAAATGAAACGCCACGCCCCTGCGACAGCGCGCAACAGTGCCGCAATAGCCAAGGTGCTGGGTAAAGAACTGCCGAAAACCGGCTCTGTGGTGGAGATTGCGAGCGGATCGGGCGAACATGCCGTTTACTTCGCGCGCCAATTTCCTGACACGGTCTGGTATCCGACCGATTATGAGGTGGATGCGCTGCATTCAATTCGGGCCTGGACTGACGAAGCGGGCCTTCCCAATATCGCCGCACCGCAGAAACTGGATGCCAGCAATCCGCCGTGGGATATCCCGCCCGCTGACGCAATTTTCTGCAGCAATCTGGTCCATATCAGCCCTTGGGCGGCCAGTGTCGGCCTGTTTGCAGGGGCGGCAGCGACGTTGCGGGGTCATGCTCCGCTTATATTATATGGCCCATTTCTGGAGGCGGCGATAAATACCGCGCAATCAAATCTGGATTTTGAGGCCAGTCTCAAAGCCCGCAATACACAGTGGGGGCTGCGCAATACGGATGACCTTGATGCGCTTGCGCGGGATGCAGGGCTAGCGAGAACCGCGCGCTATCCAATGCCGGCCAACAACCTCATTTTGGTCTACCGCCGCAAGCACGACAATTAATATACTGTCAGACCGCTTCATCGACATCGTTGGCAACTGATTCCAGATCCTGCCCCGCGCCGCGTACGGTATTGCACGCGCTGAGCGATAACCCGACAAAAATGAGTGTAAGAGCGAGAATGATTTTCTGTATCATGCGATCAATCCTTATGTGCAAGCGGTCAACGGCACATGCATCATTTAGTTCCAGCCGTTTTCATGGCGGCCCGCTTTGACAACAAACGCTCGCGCCAGGCAACCAGCAGACCCGATGCGATGATGAGCGGTGCCCCGATGGCGAGCGTAGCGGGGGGAATACGGTCAAACAGGAAATAGCCGAACGCCGTAGCCCAGATGATCGATGTGTAATCCATAATGATGATCGTCGCAGCTGATCCGTATCGCAGGCTGGATGTCAGCAACATTTGCGCTGCGGCGCCGCATACCGCCACAGCGAGTATCAGCTGCCATGTGGCGGTGTCATGTGCTGTCCACACAAAAGGCAACGCCAACGCCGCGACCGGTGATGTCAGCGCAGTAAACCAGAATACGATGGCCCAGGGGCTTTCGGTTTTGTTCAAATCCTGTATCTGGATGGATATCAGCGCGACCAGAAACGCCGCGACCAGCCCGACAGCGACACCGACCATATTGATATCGCCGCTGCCGCCGGGTTGCACAACGAACACCACGCCCGCGAAGCCGATAGCGATCGCGGCCACACGGTATTTGCCAATTCTTTCAGCAAACAAGATCATCGATAGAAATACGGCGAACATCGGCGCAGTAAAGCTGATGGCTGTCGCTTCCGCCAGAGGGAGGAGGATAACCGCGCCGTAAACAAATACCATGCCGATAATGCCCAATACCGACCGCCGGATATGCGCATTCAACCGCGTGGTTTTGACCGCCGCGATCCGGCCCGCGAAATACATAAAGCCGCCAATCAGCATAAATGTGATCGCCTGCCGCCAGAAAATCAGTTCCAGCAGATGCGCGCCGCGTTGCTGCGCCAGTTTAAGCAGAGCGCCCATCGTGGCCAGCGACAGCGCCGTCATCAGGCGAAGACCCAGCGCCAGCATCGGGCGCGGCCGGGCGATGGTACCGTCCATATACCGCGCCATAGGCGGTTGGGGCCGGCGTGCAAGTGTGGTTGCGCAATCGGGCATTTCTACCCATATCCGCGGCGCGATGGATGTGCAGCGGCTTTGGATATTTGCAAGTGACGCAGAGATCGTCGGCCTGTGGGGGCTCGGCTTTATCATGCTGGCATTGCTCGCGCTGCTGGCTGAACGCAGGCGCAACGAACACGCACGGTTTGACCGTGTCGGATGGGTTCCGTGGACCGGCCTGTTTATGTGCTGCGCGATGATTGGCGGCGGGCTGATAGCTCTCGCCGCCAAAGGGATTATTGCGGGTTAGCGCGGTGTTTTCTTAAAGACAGGCTTCGAGATAGGCCTGATCGAAACCGAACATGCGCGCTTTCTCCAGCGTGTAGGGGCGCAGACCGGAGGCGCGGTATTCGCCCACAATCTTGCCGTCTTCGCTTTCATCGAGATATTCGAACTTGAACAGGTTCTGGGTCACGATCACGTCGCCTTCCATCCCGATGACCTCGGTAATGTCAGTGGTCCGGCGTGAACCATCGCGTAAACGTTTCACCTGCACGATCAGGTCAACCGATTCGGCAATCTGGCGGGAAATTGCTTCCTTCGGGATTTTGATGTCGCCCATCAGAATCATGTTCTCCATCCGGCCCAGACATTCGCGCGGGCTGTTGGCGTGAAGCGTACACATCGATCCATCGTGGCCCGTGTTCATCGCGGCCAGAAGGTCAAAACATTCCGCGCCGCGAATCTCACCCAGGATAATCCGGTCAGGGCGCATACGCAGGGCGTTTTTAACCAGGTCACCAATAGTGATCGCGCCTTGCCCTTCCAGGTTTGGCGGGCGGGTTTCCAGCGGCAACCAGTGGGGCTGCTGCAAGCGAAGCTCTGCCGCATCCTCAATGGTCAGAACGCGCTCGCCCGGATCGATCATTTTTGACAAGGCGTTGAGCATGGTTGTTTTACCGGAACCCGTACCGCCGGAAATAACCACGTTGAAACGACACGCACCGGCAATTTTCAGTGCAGTCGCCATCTGGTCGCTCATCGAACCAAAGCCCTTGAGCATATCAATGGTAATCGGTTTCTCGGAGAATTTACGTATCGAAATCGCGGTACCTTTGAGCGACAGTGGTGGAACAATGACGTTCACACGCGAACCGTCTTTCAAACGGGCATCAGCCAGCGGCGTGGTCTGGTCCACGCGGCGGCCGACCTGGTTGACGATGCGTTGGGCAATCTGGAACAAATGCGCTTCATCGCGAAAGCGGATGGGCGCGATGACCAGCTTGCCGCCTTTTTCAATATATGTCTGGTCCGGGCCATTGACCATGATATCGGAGATATCCGGATCGTTTAGCAATTCTTCGAGTGGGCCAAAGCCGAGCAGCTCGTCAATCAAGACTTTTTCCAGCGCGAATTGTTCGCGCCGGTTCAGTGTGACTTTAAGTTCGGCCAGCACTTCCATGATAATCGGGCGAAATTCTTCCGCGAGCTCTTCTTTGCTGAGCGTTGCGGCGGCTTCGGGATCGACCCGTTCAAGCAGGCGCGGCAGCACCTGTTCCTTAATTTTATGCACGCTGGCTTCGAAGCCGCCAATCTCTGCGGTCCCTTCCATAACCGCGTTGGCGCGGTCGGTCAGGCGGGTCATCGCGTCGCTTTTGTTCGGCGGCGTGGCGGCTGGCATGGCGCTCTCGTCTTCACCGGGCAGCGGAGGAAATTGCTCACCGCCGGGTGGCGGAACATCCGACGGCTTGGACGATTTGCCATCGCCCTTCATCGGGCGGGCGACGCCAAAGGATGGTCGCGCGCCGGATGCCATACCGCTTGGTCCGTTTTTCCGTCCAAATGCACTCATCTGTGATCCCCATGCGCGGCACAAACCCGCGTCGATATAAGTGTTGTACTGGGCACCAGCGCCCAATCAGTTCTCAATGGAAATGGTGAATAGATTGGAAACCTTATTTTTTTCTAAATGCGGCTGTCACGGTCGCTTTCATGGCTCTGAAATATTTAATTAACCAAAACTCGGTACCCGCACTCCGTGGAAAATTACGGATCTGCGGGAAATAACATGACGCAATGGTTTCGCTTTGAGCTTTTTAAGGAGATACCGTGGCGCTGGCTTGTTTTCTGGCTGTTGGTGCCCAACGCAGCCATCATCCTGATGTGGCCTGTCGGCGGACCGGCAATGACGATTCCGATATTGTTCTGCAGCGCATTGGCCTTGGTTGCATCGCAGCTGCCGTGGAAAGCTGTACGGTATGTGTCACTGGTAATTATCTTTGTAATTCTGCCATCAACCTACATAACGAGTTCGTTCAACATATCTTTGATTAACATATTCTATGCCGATCAATATCTGAATAATCTGGATATGATGCGATCAGCCGACTACGTTATCGCATTGATATTGATGATCATTGGCCTGGGCGTTGCCTTGCGCTTTGGTGCGACCACCAAAAAGTTCGTGTCAAAAGATCAATATATAATGGCAGTCGTATCAATACTGATGCTCGTCAATATGGATATCTATGCAAGTTCCGACACACGCGGGAGTTACAAAGCGCGGGCACCGGCTGATGAGCCGATCGACTCGGCGGTCATCCAGGCGGGTATCCATCCCGCAACTGTCAGCGCACAAAATCTGGTTGTAATCATTGTCGAAAGTTGGGGGGTTCCGATTGCAGAAACGGACCGTCAGGTCGATAACCGGAATTGGGATACCTCCATCCTGGAGCCGCGATATATTGCTGAGCGAGGAACAAGTAAGTACTTTGGTTCGACGACCAACTCAGAAATACGTGAATGGTGCGGTGTTTGGGCTGACCATTTGAGCTTTGCATTTGACGGAGCGCATTGTCTGCCAGAAAAATTTGGTGAATCGGGATTTCACACCGCTGCCTTTCATTCCTTCACTGGCACTTTTTTCAATCGTGACGAGTGGTACGTGAAACTCGGGTTTGACCAGCAAGTATTTAGAGAAGGATTGTTCGATAAAGGCGCCGATGCGTGCAAGGGGTTATTCAACGGTGTGTGCGACGCAGACGTGCCTTCGATCATTGGTGATTACCTTCGTCATTCAAAATCGGAGCGCAATCTCGTTTACTGGCTCACATTGAACGCGCATCTGCCTATCGCGGTTGATGAGAAGGTCGGGACGGATAAATGTACCTTAGGGCCGCAGCAGTGGCGCGATGATTTTCCGGTGCTGTGCAGAAGCTATACCGTCCACAAGGTTCTAGCAGATTCGATCTTCCAGGAGATTATGGCCAGCGATTTTCCAGAATCGGATATTTTAATTGTCGGCGACCATATGCCGCCATTTTTCCCCAGAGCAATGCGGACGCGTTTTGATCCAGGTCGGGTTCCCTGGATTTATCTTAAAAACAGGCAAGCGCAGGAACGTTCAGTGTCTGAACCATCAGAGGCCGTCAAACTGACTTCGATCTCGCCCAGATCCGCACTTAGTAAGCCAACCAGCCTTCCCGGCGAGCAGCTCCGCCCGATATCCTCGTCATTTTGACACCGCGCCTGGGGGGATGAATTGGTACACGCCTCAGGGTTTTTGATCGAGCTAAACATACCGAAGCCACAATCTCCGAATTGCTCAGAACCCGCTGATTGCGGTGCTGGTAATATTATGTTCCGCAGCATAGAGCCCTCTTGATGAGAGGGGGGCGGCGTGACCGATCAGAATACGCGGCTGGGATTACTGCTGGCACTGTCCGGTTTTGCCATCCTTTCGGTGGGTGATGCGGTTGTCAAGACAATGGCCAATGACTGGTCACCGGTGGCAGTGGCAGCCTTGCGGTTTACCATTGGCGCTGTTGTCTTGGCCGGTTTTCTTGGTCTGAAAGAGGGGGCAGTAGCGTTCCGGCCAGCAAGAATGTGGCTACAGGCCGTCCGCGGCTTTAGCCTTGCGGGCGCGACCTTGTGCTTTTTCTCCGCCATATTTGTCATGCCCTTGGCCGATGCGACTGCGATTGGCTTCGTCGCGCCGTTTTTGGTCGCGATGCTCAGCTGGCCAGTATTGAAGGAAAAAGTGCTGGCATCAACCTGGGGGGCGGCGGTCATCGCGTTTGCCGGGGTGTTGCTGATCCTGCGCCCTAATGTGGCGGAGCTGGGCTTTGCTGCTTTGCTACCGCTCGGCGGGGCACTGTTCGTCAGCATATTGGTGCTCGGCAACCGCGCTGCGGCTGGCACCGGCTCTGCACTGTCAATGCAGGTCTTTCTGGCTGCATTCGCCGCGCCCATGCTGATTGTCGCGGCATTTGCGGGCAGGGCAAGCGGCATTGAATTGCTGGACTTTGGCTGGCCCGATTGGACAGTTGTGGCACGGTGCGCCTTTGTCGCCGTCACCGCGAGTACCGCGCATCTGCTGATTTATCTTGGCACTACCAGAGCGGGCGCAGCGACAATTGCCCCGATGACCTACGTGCAATTGCTGGTGGCGGCCGGGCTCGGCTGGCTGTGGTTTGGCGATGTCCCTGATATAATGACACTGATCGGTGCGGTTATCATTATCGGATCGGGTCTCGTCATGTGGTGGGCGGGGAAGCCAAAACCCGTGTCGTAATCGGCCCGGAAATATTACAGGAATTGCAACGTTTTTGGGCTAAGAACGTGGCGAGCGACTTTCAGAATCACACTTACATACGCTAAAGGCATTCTTCTATGTGCGGCATCATTGGCATTGTTGGAAAAGACCCGGTTTCAGACCGGTTGGTCGATGGCCTGCGCCGGATGGAGTATCGCGGCTATGATAGCGCCGGTGTCTGCACGATAGATGATGGCGCGCTGATCCGCCGCCGTGCTCAGGGTAAATTGGCCAATCTGGTGACGGAACTGGCGGGGAACCCCGCGCCCGGCTTGATCGGTATTGCGCATACACGCTGGGCCACGCATGGCGCACCGACCACGCATAACGCGCACCCCCATGCAACCGACCATGTTGCTTTGGTTCACAATGGTATTATCGAAAATTTCAAGCCGCTGCGTGATGCTCTGATTGCGAATGGCCGCATACTGGAAAGCGATACGGATAGCGAAGTGGTGGCGCATTTGATCTCCGCAGAGGTCGAGAATGGTGCCTCACCCGAAGAGGCGATCAAAGCCGTCTTGCCGCAATTGCGCGGTGCGTTTGCGCTCGCCATCGCCTTTCGTGAATTTCCCGACATGTTGATCGGGGCGCGGCTCGGCTCGCCGCTCGTCGTTGGTTACGGAGAAGGGGAGACCTTTCTTGGTTCAGACGCGCTGGCATTGGCGCCGCTGACACAAAAGATCACCTATCTGGAAGAAGGCGACTGGGTTGTCATAACCAATGATGGCGCAGTTATATTTGACGCTGACAATACGCTGGTTCAGCGGGAAATCACCACATCGGGCGCATCGGCGGCGGCAGTGGAAAAGGGCAATTACCGCCACTTCATGCAGAAAGAGATTTTCGAACAGCCTACCGTAGTGGCGCAAACACTTGCCAGCTATGTCCATCGCGCAGATGAGCGCGTGGCTTTGCCGCAACTAGATTTCGATTTGTCGGCGATCAAGCGGATTACGATCGTCGCTTGCGGCACATCCTATTACGCCGGTCTGGTAGCGAAATATTGGTTTGAGCAATTTGCGCGGGTGCCGGTTGATATCGATGTGGCGAGCGAGTTCCGTTACCGCGACCCGGTGCTGGAGGATGGTGGTCTTGCGCTGTTCATCTCCCAATCGGGTGAAACCGCCGATACTTTGGCTGCGTTGCGTCATTGCAAAACAGCAGGCCAGACCATTGGTGTGGTGGTCAATGTGCCGACCAGTTCGATGGCGAGGGAGGCGGATCTCTTACTGCCAACCCATGCAGGCCCCGAGATAGGCGTGGCTTCAACCAAGGCCTTCACCTGCCAATTGGCCGTGCTCGCCGCGTTAGCGGCGCATTTGGCGGTTAAAAAAGGTCGGATGGACCGGACAGAAGAGCAGGACGTGGTCAAACATCTGCTCGAAGCGCCAGCCTGTTTGAACGCCGCATTGCAGCATGATGATGATATTGCAGCGATGGCACATCTGATCGCGCCCGCGCGCGATGTGCTATATCTGGGGCGCGGGTCCGATTTCCCGCTGGCGATGGAAGGCGCATTAAAGCTGAAAGAGATCAGCTATATACATGCAGAAGGCTATGCATCGGGCGAAATGAAACATGGGCCGATTGCTTTAATTGATGAGCAGGTTCCAGTCATTGTTCTGGCGCCGTCGGGCCCGCTTTTCGAAAAGACTGTTTCCAACATGCAGGAAGTGCGCGCGCGCGGCGGGCAGATCGTGTTGATCTCTGACGAAGACGGTATTGCGGATGCGGGCGAGGGATGCATTGCGACCATAGAAATGCCCAATGTTCATCCATTGATCGCGCCGCTGGTCTATGCGGTACCGGTTCAGTTGCTTGCCTACCACGTGGCATGTGCCAAGGGCACCGATGTCGACCAGCCACGCAATCTGGCCAAATCGGTGACGGTCGAATAGCTCGCTACGGCAAAAATTCTGTAATATTTTCAGCATATTAACTTATACTCCGACGGGGCAAAAAACTATGTGAAGTCACCCTATACTTTACCGGACGCTAACCTTTTTTCCGTAACGGAAATCTGTGAGCGAAAATCGATCCGATCTGCCGGCATTGCCCGAAAATCTGCCAGCTATGGCGGTGCTTGGTTTGACCAATCCGGTTGGCGATGATTGGGCGCGCTTGCGCAGCATGCAATATGCCTCGCTGGCGGAAAATATGTGGCTTCGGGTTTCGGTCCACATGGTTACCGCCGCTCTGACAGCCTGGTTATATCTTGCCTTGGTCAGTCCGCTCGCTATTGGCGGCTGGTTTGCTGCGCTGCTTTGCGGGTTATTTTACGCATCGCGATCTGACAAAGGTCTGTCGGATGCGGATACGCGTAATATCTCAAGACTTGAATTCCAGCGGCAGAATATTTCTGTGCTCATCCTGGGCGCCATCTGGTGCGTCCCGCTGATTATTTTCAGCTCGTATGGCACGATTAAAGAGCTGCTGATCCTTTGGACCGTGGCGCTGGCCCTCATTGTATCGACCGCATTGATGCGTGCTTCCGCCCCTCTCGGATCAATTATCTTTAACCTTGTGACGGGAAGCGGTGCGATTGCTGCGGCCGCGCTGATGGGGGAATTTACTGCTGCGGTCTGCATGGGTTTTGTCCTGCTGATCATCATATTGGGCACGATTGAATGCGGGCGCACATATCTGGTGGCTCGCATTGCCGAGGCTGGAATGGAGGAGAAGAACGAAGTCGTCTCGATGCTCCTTCGCGAATTTGAAGAGAACCAGGCGGATTGGTTGTGGCAAGTTGATACAGGCCGCCGCATTCGCAGCGCATCGCCGCGCTTCTCTTTTGCATTGGGGCAAAAACCCGCTGACGTCGAAGGCAAGCCGTTTCTGCAGATGATTGCAGGAGAAACGTGGGAATCGGGGAAATTCGCGCCGAGCCTTCACGAACTTGCCGAAAAGCTCAAAGCGCGAGAGAATTTCTCTAACCTCATCGTGCGGGTGTCGATTGACGGGCAAAGCCGCTGGTGGGAGATTTCAGGCACGCCCATTCTGGACGAGCACCAGCATTTCATGGGCTTCCGCGGAGTGGGATCGGATGTGACCGAGCAACGCGAATCGAGTGAGAAGATCGCTTATCTTGCACGGTATGACACGCTTACATCGCTACCCAACCGCATGATGCTGAATGAGGCACTGCGCGATGCCATTGCCTATGCAAAAAAATGGCGGACCCGCTGCGCTTTCCTGATGCTCGACCTCGACCGGTTCAAATCGATTAACGATTCGCTTGGCCATATGGTGGGGGATGAATTGTTGGCAGAAGTCAGCAGCCGATTAAACGAATTGATGGATGATAACACGACTTGCGGCCGTCTGGGCGGAGACGAGTTTGCAATCGTTATTCGCGATGCGTCGGAAAAAGGTCTGGTTGAACGCCTGGCGCGGCGCATCATCCGCTCTTTGTCACGGCCTTACAATATCAACAACAACACCCTTTATGTTGGTGCCAGCGTTGGTTCTGCAATTGGCCCGCGCGACGGGAAAACCGTTGAGGAGATCATGCGTAACGCCGATCTCGCACTATACCGTGCCAAGGATGAAGGGGGCGGGGAGCATAGTCCGTATGAATCGACGCTTCACGCCAATGCGGAGGAACGCCGCCAGCTGGAGGTGTCTTTGCGCAGCGCGCTGGAAAATAACGAATTACACCTGAACTATCAGCCGGTGGTTGATGCCAATAGCGAAGCTTTGGTCAGCTTTGAGGCGCTGCTTCGCTGGAACAGCAAAGAGCACGGCTTTGTGCGCCCGGATAAATTTATCGCCTTGGCAGAAGATACCCGGCTAATCGTTCCGATTGGCGCGTGGGTATTGCGCGAGGCATGCCAGGAGGCCACAAACTGGCCCGGCAGGGTCCGCGTTGCGGTGAACGTTTCGGGTGAACAGCTCATTGAGCCTGATTTTGCCACCACAGTGGTGCAGGCTCTGTCGCGCAGCGGACTTGAACCGAGCCGGCTGGAGATTGAGGTCACCGAAAGTATTTTCCTGCGCGATCCGAATATTGCGCGCGCCGCATTGGAACAGGTCATTGCGCTGGGCTGTACCGTGGCGCTGGATGATTTTGGAACCGGATATTCATCGCTGGGCTATTTGCGAAAGCTAAGTTTTTCCACCATCAAGGTGGATCGCAGTTTTGTACAGGGCGCCGCGCAGGGGAGTGCTGAAAGTATCGCGATTATCCGGGCAGTTGTTGCAATGGCAGATAGCCTTAAAATGGCGACAACGGCAGAAGGCGTTGAGAATATTGAAGAGGCGCAAATGATCCGCGAAATGGGTTGCAGCAAGATCCAGGGATATTACTTTGGCCGGCCGATGAGTGCGGAGGATGCGGGGCAGCTGTGCGCCCGCACGCAGAAACTTCGGGCCTGATAGCTGTGGCGTAAACGCTTGGCCCCTGCCATTTTGCTATGCGCGGACCAGACCATTGATTGCGCTTTCAAACAGAGCCCGTCCATCGCTGCCGCCATGCGCGGGTTCAATGGCGCGTTCCGGGTGCGGCATCATTCCAAGTACATTGCCTGCCTGGTTCAAAATGCCCGCAATATCGCGGCGCGATCCGTTGCAGGCTTCCGCGTAACGAAACGCCACGCGGCCTTCACCGTCCAGTGCATCCAGCGTTGCCTCGTCGGCAAAATAATTGCCGTCATGGTGGGCCACCGGGATGTTGATTGTTTCTTTCTCTGCAAATCCGTTAGTGAAGAGCGAGCGGGTATTCTCGACAATCAAAGGAACGGTTCGGCAGATAAATGTCTGCCCGGCATTGCGCATCAAGGCGCCTGGCAACAAGCCGCTTTCGGTGAGTACCTGAAATCCGTTGCACACGCCCAGCACCGGCACGCCGCGCCGGGCGGCTGCAATAATTGCTTTGGTGATTGGGCTTCGTGCAGCCATCGCGCCCGACCGCAGATAGTCACCATAGGAAAAACCGCCGGGCAGGGCGATAAAATCCAGATTGCCGGGCAATTCGGCATCGCCGTGCCAGATGCGGATGGGCGCCGTCCCGGAAACACGCTGCAGCGCGACTGCCATATCGCGGTCACAATTGGACCCGGGGAAAGTGACCACGGCAGAACGGAACGCCATCAGGCCGCCTCCTGATCCAGTATTTCAATGCGGTAATTCTCGATTACCATGTTTGCCAGCAGCTTGCGGCACATCTGATCCAGATCATCATCTGACGTTCCGTCCGCCACATTCAGTTCAATGAGCTTGCCCAGCCGCACATCATTGACACCCGCAAAGCCTAGAGCTTCCAGCTCGTGATGGATGGCTCGGCCCTGCGGATCGAGCACGCCGGGCTTTAACGAAACGTGGATATGCACTTTCATCTAACGCTCTCACTGATGCGGTGGGGCCGGAGTGCGGCCCTGCCAAGTCTGCGGTTTCTATGCCGCCACAACGCGTTACTATCAAGGCAGCGCAGCCTGCAACCTGTCGGAAAGTCTGATCAGTCAGTCTGCGCTGGCTTGCGTCAATACATCCGCGCCGGGCACAACGCGAAATTCGACCGCGCTGGCTGGATCAAGATATTGCTTGGCAAGAGCCTGCAATTCCTCGCGCGTGATCGATTTGTAACGCTCGGTGGCGGTCAAGAAGTTGGCGATATCTTCGGGCTCTGACTGGGCGCGATTGACCAGCGCCATCCATCCGCCGTTGCTTTTCAGCCGGTTACTTATCGCTTCCAGCACAGGCTGCCGCGCACGCTGGATGACATCTGTATCTGGTCCGTTGTCACGCAGGTCAGCTATAACGCCAATAAGGGCATCTCTGGCTGCGTCCAACTGGGCCGGATCAACCGATGCACCGATGGAAAACGTCCCGTAATTTGGGTATATACCCGATTGGCTGCTGGTCACCGATGATGAGTATATCTGGCCCAGTTCCTCGCGCAGTTTCTCAGTAATTTGCAGCCGGATTACGCGCGATAACAAGTTCATTCGTGATGTCAGCTCGACATCGGTATCATCGGTTGTGGGCCAGACCATGCGGATAATCGCCTGATCTGCCTCGCCATCATGTTCGACGGTCTTCACGCCGCGATCCGCTGTGAAGCTGCGTTCACGTGCCGGACCGTCATAGGGCCGGAAGTCAGCTTCACGCTCTGGCAGAGCGCCGAATGTCGAGGCCACGAAACGAATGGCTTCTTCCTCGTCAAAATCGCCGACAATACCTATTTCAATCGCGCCGTTTCGCAGTCTGCCGCCAATCACCGACTCTAATTTCTGAAAATCAAGTGTGCGGTAGGCATCTATCGGCTGGCGGGTGAAGCGTGGATCGTTGTCAGACAGGATGGCACGCGACGCCTCGGAATAGGCGGAGCCGGGTGTCTTGCCAAGGCGCGCGAAGAAATCGTCGAGGCTTTTGCGATATGGGCCGAGCCCTTCGGGGCGATAGCCGGGATCGGTGATATAGGCGGCAAGCAATTGCATCTGCAGCTCAAAATCACGCTTGGTCGTGGTGCTGGTGCTGACAAATGTCTCTGACCGGCTGCGGAAATTACCGCTAACCGAACGGCCAGCCAGCACTGACTGCAATTCATCCAGGCTATGCCGCCCCAGTCCGCCACTGGTGAGCAGGCTGCCAATCTCTACCGCCAGGGGGTCGTTTCGGGTGCGCAGCATCAGACCGCCATCAATCGCGACCTGAATTCGGATATTGCCGTCCTCCAGATCGGTTGGCTTCAGGTTCAGGCGGACATTATTGGCAAAGCGGATTGTGCGAATATCAAGCCGATCGGTGCGGGTATCTGTTATGATATCCCCAGCGGCACCGAAATTGGTATATGCAAACTTGTCGGCTGCGCTATCTTCCGGCGGGGCTATAGCGCGCGCAAAGGCTGCATCGACTGCGCGGCGCAGTGCATCGCCCCCGCCTTTGGGAGCAGATTTTCCGCTAAACCGGATCAACGGTTCTGTCAGATCGCGCGTACGCGCACGGAAGACATCTGTAACTTCAGCAGCGGTCAGCCCGTCCACCATACGGCCAAACCGTTCCAACCCGGCAACGGGTCCGGCCGGCACTGAGCTTGCGCGGACAATGCCGATTGCTTCATTGGCAAAGCTCGCGTTGGACCGTGTCCCTGCATTGGCAACGGCGTTTTCGTAAGCCGTGCGTAGATTGGCCACTTGTTCGGCAATCTCGCTATCGGAAAAACCAAATTGCAGCGCGCGGCGCGTTTCGTCGATCGCCGCATCAAGCCCGCGCTGCCAGCCGCCTTCCTCGGTTGAGACGCTAATCTGGGCCGTTTCTGCCTCGTCAAAAAACGCGACGGTAGAGACATTTACTCCGCGAAACGGCGGGTCTTCACTGCGCAGCAGCCGTTGGTAGCGGCGGCCCAAAGCGCGCCCGGCAATCGAATATAGCAGTGTTTCGCGGCGTGTGTCATACGTATCTGGCCGGTCCTGATACGGGAAGTGACGCGCCAGAACGATCGTTTCGGTCAGTGCGGGATCAAGATAGATGTCCGTCTGGCCTTTGCGCGCCCCATCCACTGGCCCTGCGCCCGGTTGATCAGGGGAGGGGGACGCAGCCCAATCGGCGAACCGTTCGGTGATTTTGGCCTCAACCACTGCGGGGTCAAAGTCGCCGATGACTATCACAACCGTATCGGCGGGCACATATTCGCGTTCCCAAAAGCCGCGCAGTCCCGCCGCTGTTGCGCCTTCTAGAGTTTCGATTGTGCCAATTGGAAGGCGCGATGCGATCCGCGCCTCGGGATAGTTGAACTGCAATCCGTCAATGACGTTTTGCAAATTGTAATTGTTGCGTACACGGCGTTCAGACAAGATCACGCCGCGCTCACGGTCCACGGCCTCTGGTGAAATGGTCAGTTCGCTGACAGTCTCGCGCATTAGCATCAGCGCCGTATCGAGCAATCCTTCATCGGCACGGGGCAGATCCAGCCTATATTGAGTCTGTTCAAAACTGGTCGAGGCATTGGTATTTGCGCCGAATGCAAGCCCTGCGCGCTCCAGCAATTTGATCATTTCGCCTTCGGGAATATTGGTCGACCCATTGAAAGCCATATGTTCAACATAATGGGCAAAGCCCTGCTCTTCAGGGCGTTCATCAATTGACCCGGCAGCAATCTCCATGCGAACCAATGCCGTCTTTTCGGGCCGGTCATTTTTTCGGATAATGTACCGCATGCCATTATCCAGCCTGCCGAATACCCAGCCAGCCTCCGGCAGGAATTCGCTGTCGTCAAAATCCCAATCTGCCGGGTTCCATCCGGTTTCCGCACTCCGCGCTTCGGCGCCCTCTGCTGCGGTTTCCGCAACACCATCCTGCGCAGCGAGAGGCGCCGCGAGCAGGGCGGTCAGAACAAGCGATGCCGCAATATGCGTGAAAAGGCGTGAGGTCATGGCTTTCACCATGCAGAAACAAGTCCCAGCCTGCAATGCCCGGCCAACAGCCGATCACGATGGCGCTATTTTTTTGGCGGTGTTCCGCGCAATTTTCCGCGATGCGCGTTGAGATCGAACACTTCACCGGGGCTATTATCCTCATTACCAAGAATACCCAGGCGGCGCGCAACTTCCTGATAGGCTTCCTCTTCGCCGCCCAGATCCCGGCGGAAGCGGTCCTTATCAAGCTTCTCATTGGTGGTCATATCCCACAACCGGCACCCATCGGGACTGATTTCATCTGCCAGAATAACCCGGCTGAAATCACCATCATACATCCGGCCAAATTCCAGCTTGAAATCGATCAGACGTATGTTGATGGCGGCAAACATCCCGCACAGAAAATCATTCACGCGAATGGCCATGCTGGCAATATCCTGCATTTCTTCCTGACTGGCCCAATTGAAGCACGCAATGTGCTCTTCAGAAACCAGCGGATCGCCAAGCGCATCATCCTTGTAACAATATTCGATCAAGGTGTGGGGCAGGGGCTCTCCCTCTTCAAGCCCCAGACGTTTGCAGATCGAGCCTGCGGCGACATTGCGTATGATCACTTCGATCGGAACAATTTCGACCTGACGGACGAGCTGTTCGCGCATGTTCAGACGGCGGATGAAGTGGGTTGGGATGCCGATATGGCTTAGCCGCGTAAACACATATTCGCTGATGCGGTTATTGATCACGCCCTTGCCGTTAATCGTGCCCTTTTTCTCAGCATTGAAAGCGGTCGCGTCATCTTTGAAATATTGGATGATCGTGCCGGGTTCCGGGCCTTCATAAAGGATTTTTGCCTTGCCTTCGTAAATTTGGCGGCGACGGGTCATGCGTGGTTCCTTAAAAAATCGCAGCCCCGACGTAAGCGGTCAACAATACCAGCATAGGGGGGACAGGAATGGCATTTACTGGTATCAATGGCAAAGTGCAATCAGCACGCGGCGCATAATTGTGGTCAGCCGCAGCGCATCCGGCGCACGCGTACCGCGAATGCGCCGGGCGGAACCAGCTTGCTATTGACCGGCGGGTTGGTCAGCGACCATTGGTGCAAGGTGGCTGCATATCCGGAATGGGAGACATGGGCGATGCGTGATGGTGTGATCGAAGTGGCTCCGGGCCGTTACCGCGAGACATTTGGCCGGTATTACGAGGATTTCGCCGTGGGTGATGTGTATGAACATCGTCCCGGACGGACAATTTCGGAGCATGACAATACGTGGTTCACTTTGCTGACGATGAATACCCATCCGCTGCATTTTGACCACGAATTTGCCGCCAGAACCGAATTTGGCAAGCCGCTCATCTGCTCTCCGCTCACAGTGGCAATCATGACCGGTCAAAGTGTGTCCGACGTCAGCCAGAAAGCGGTCGCCAATCTGGGCTGGGACAATATCAAGCTGCCTAGGCCGTTATTCGCTGGCGACACGCTATATTCCGAAAGCGAAGTTCTGACACTGCGCGAATCGGAACAGCGGCCGGAGCAGGGCATCGTCAAGATCCACACGCTTGGCCGCAATCAGCATAAAGACGTTGTGTGCAGTTTTGACCGCACCATGCTGGTCTGGAAACGCGGATATGGGCCAGCCGATGACTGAAGTGATGCACAGCTTGCTGATCCCCGCAGCTTGACCATCCGTTTCAAACAGGAAGGCGCGATCGGCTATCTGCTGATTGACCGGGCGGATCGGCGAAACGCGGTATCACTTGCCATGTGGCAAACCATCCCGGACCTGTTGCAGACCGCTTCCCGCGCTCCTGACATGCGGCTTCTGGTGGTTCGGTCTGCCAATGGCAGCAGCTTCAGCGCGGGCGCAGATATCCACGAAATGCTGGCGAATAAAGATGATGCCCAGTGGCTGCGTGCAAACCAAGACGCGATCTTTGCTGCGCAATATCAGCTCACCCGATTTCCTCTGCCGACAATCGCATGGGTTACGGGTGACTGTATCGGAGGGGGATGCGGGCTGGCTTTGGCCTGCGATATTCGTGTGGCGTCACCCGGTGCACGGTTCGCAATTACTGCGGCCAAGCTGGGGCTGGTCTATCCGTTTCATGATATAAAGCTACTGACCGATCTGATTGGTCCGGGCCAAACGAAGAGATTGCTCTACACAGGCGAATTAATCGATGCAGTCGAAGCGCACCGGATCGGCCTGGCCGAGATTATTACCGACGCACCCGATGCTGTGTTCACCACTATTCTGGCCGCGTCGCGTACTTCCACCACTGCGATGAAGCAGCTGGTTCGCTTGGCACTTGGCGGCCAAACCGAGGATGACGCGCACACCAAGGCAATGTTTGCCGCAGCTTTTGACGGGGCAGATTTCGCTGAAGGCGCTGCCGCCTTTGCCGGAAAACGCATACCAGATTTTACCGATTGAACTGACCTGAAAGGCTTTCCGATGGATATTGCAAAACTGATGTACCGCGACGGATTGATGCAGGGCGCACGTATTCTGGTGACCGGTGGCGGCACAGGCTTAGGCCGTGAGATGTCACAAGCCTTTCTGAAACTGGGCGCAACCGTGCATATTTGCGGGCGGCGCCAGAACAAATTGGACGATACCGCCAAGGAATTGATGGACGCGCATGGCGGCACGGTTATCGGCCATTCCTGTGATATTCGTGACCCCGGTGCCATCGAGGCTATGGTTGATGCGATCTGGGCCGAAGGCGGCGCGCTGACCGGCGTGGTCAACAATGCGGCGGGTAATTTTATCAGCAGGACCGAAGATATCTCGGTCAACGGGTTTAACGCCATTGCCGATACAGTTTTTCGCGGGACGTTTTATGTGACGCACGAGATCGGGAG
The DNA here is from genome assembly GCF_049682855.1 of Pontixanthobacter sp. NCBI lineage: Bacteria > Pseudomonadati > Pseudomonadota > Alphaproteobacteria > Sphingomonadales > Erythrobacteraceae > Pontixanthobacter > Pontixanthobacter sp. Next base: position 48,933 of record NZ_JBAUIK010000007.1, read on the forward strand.
ACGCCTGATTGATGAAGGCAAGTCGGCCAGTTTCCTGTCGATCCTGACGACATGGGTGTGGAATGGCGGACCATTTGTGGTTCCATCCGCCATGTCAAAATCGGCGATCAACACGATGACGCAAAGCCTCGCGGTGGAATGGGGGCGTTACGGATTGCGGTTCAACGCGATTGCGCCTGGCCTGTTTCCGACCGAAGGCATGAGTGCGCGGCTATCGCCCGGCGGGCGCGGCGGCAATTCCGATGACCGGATGAACCCGATGGGCCGCCACGGGGAAATGCACGAGCTTGCAAATCTGGCCGTTTTCCTGATGGGGCCTGGCGCGGAATGGGTAAACGGACAGACTATCGCGATTGACGGGGCCGGATATCAGGCTACCGGCGGCACTTTCTACCAGATGCTCAGCCCGCTCGGCGATGAGGAGTGGGACGCTATGCGTGCAATGATTAAGAACACCAACGCGAAGGACAAGGCGGACCGCAGCAGTTAGGCGGCGGCTTTCTCCGCAAGTTCCTGCGCAGTTTTATAGTCGGGCTTGCCATTGTTGAGGCGGAGCGATTGCTGAGTAAACACATAGAAGCGCGGTATTTTATATCCGGCGAGAGCTTCGCGGACTGCGCTGTCAAGGGTTGCCTCAATTGCCGCATCGCCTTGCACAACGGCTGCAATCTTCCGCCCAAAACGCGGATCATGCACGCTGACGACGCGGACATCGCTTACGCCTTCGCAACTGTGTAAAACGGCCTCGACTTCCTCGGGAAAGACTTTTTCGCCGCCGGTATTGATGCACATATTGTCGCGGCCCCGGAATTCTATGCTGCCATCTTCGCGGTAGCGCGCCATGTCGCCGGTCATGAGCCATCGTTTGCCGCCGATTTCCGGAAATGTCTCAGAGCTTTTCGCGTCCTCGCCGAGATAGCCCAGCGGCAATGGGCCGGAGCGTGCGAGAATGCCAAAGGCATCTGTTCCGGGTAGAATTTCGCGGTAGCTGCCATTGTCCTTCACGGTAAATATCTTTGTCTCCCGCCCCGGCATCGGCGCAAAATGGCCGCCGCCGCTGGTGCCAGCCGCAGTGGTGATGGTTACCGCAGTGCCCGCGCTTTCGCTGGAGCCCAGTGCATCGACAATAACCATTTGCGGGTGGATCCCTATCAGACGTTTCTTGACCGCTGGGCTGAATACCGCGCCCGATGAGGTAATCATGCGTAAGCTGCCGATTGCCTGTGCAGAATCGGGGCGCGTCTCCAGCGCATCGGCCAGAGGCGTGGCAAAGGCATCTCCGACAAAAGCAAGCGAGCGGGCCCCGTGCGCGGCGATCGTGTCAATCGCCTTATCGGCATCGAAGCGGTTTGCGGGGATGGTTGCCAGAGTGCTGCCGCGCATCAGATGGATCATAGCGGCGAATTGTCCGGCGCCGTGCATCAGCGGGCTTAGCAGCAGCAGCGGCGCTATGCTATCAGGCCCGCCGGGTGGCAGCGATGCGGCAATGGCGCAGTGGCTGGCCAGCGAACCGGCTATATGGGGCGGTTGTCCCAGACCCGTTGGCCAATGGGAAATTTGGAAAGCGTCCCACGCTTCTTCAAACGGCCACATGACGGCTTTGGGCATACCGGTGGTCCCGCCCGTCGCGGTATAGAACAGAGCTTGCGGGTCCGGGTTTGCGGTGAAATTTGGCGGGATCGCCTTATTGCAGATGGCTTGCCATTCCGCATTGCCCGCATCTGCCGTGATAATCCGGTCAAGGCCCGGCGCGTTTGCCGCCCGCGATCGTTCGGCGAACTCTTCCTCGACAAATACCGCCTTCAGGCCAAAGCGCACGAATATATCGCCAAGCTCGCCTTCCTTGTAATGGTAATTGACATTCACCGGCGTGATACCGGCCTTTACGCAGCCGAAATAGGCCAGAATATACTCCGGTGAATTTCGCAGCATCTGCCCGGCGACATCGCCCGGTTTCAATCCCTTCGCGAGCAGACCGGCTGCAATGGCATCGCTTTGCTGGTCCAATTCCTGCCAGGTGACCATACGGTTACCATGCAGCAGCGCGGGACGCCCCGGTTCGACAGCCTGCGCAATGGCTGTCACAGCCACGCCGAAATTCTCGCCCTTCCATATCATGCATGCGAACTTAGCAGCCGCACCGACAGATGGCGAGGTTTGAGGTCTTTGCGGACTTCCTGATTAAGGGAAATGGTGCCCAGAGGCAGATTCGAACTGCCGACACCACGATTTTCAATCGTGTGCTCTACCAACTGAGCTATCCGGGCACATCGGCGCTGGTTCATCGTCATACCAGTGCGGGTTGGAAGCGGCGCTATGGCGAAGCTGGACGCGCTTGGCAAGGGAAAATCAGCCGTGCCGCGGCCGTTTTCTGACAACCGTTTGGTCTTACTTATCCCAATCGGCTGTCGTCAGTTCTTCTACGGAGGCTGGCCGGCCGGGAACAGCATACCCATCTTTGAACCACTGGTTCAAATCACGGTCCCGGCAACGGCCGGAACAAAAGGGGTGAAACTGGCTATTGCGCGGTTTCTTGCAGATCGGGCAGGTCTTTGATGCAGTCGTCATAATGGTACCGACTGGGCGAAAGCGCCCTCCAGCGCAAGGGCGGGCTGTACCTCTATCCGCACCTCTCGTCCGGTACGCCGAGCCAGCTGTTCGAGCCAATTGGGGTTCAGCTTGGCTTTGATAGCCGGATGGACTGACAGCAATATTGCTCCGGGATCGGAGAGATGTTCGGCTTGCCGCAATAGCTGTCTGGCGATCAGTCCTGCCCGCGATGTGCTGGCACGATGAAAGAGCGAGGGGCGCTGCAACCGCGCGACCAACTGCACAAAGCCGAAGCCGTTCATCGCCGTGCGCTCATGCTGCCAATCACCCAATGCGGCATCCAGCGCCTCATCGACGGCGCGGCGATCCTGCCTGCCTGACACAGTCGGGAAATCAATCCCGATCATACCGCCAATATCAAACTGTCTGATGGCGCGTGCAATGGCCGGTATCGCAGCCATAGCCAAGCCGCGCGGTGGCAGAATGCCGTCAATATCAATCATCAGCATTGCGGGGGTAGGGGATAGGAGCAGCGTGCCGCCATTAAACGTCACCGATTGGGCGAGACTATCGGCGATGATGCCGGACCAGCCAGAGACCGTGAAGCGCCGCACTGGGCGGACGGGAAAACGTGTTGTCGCCAGGCTGTCTTCCACAGTGATCGACGCGGGCTCCGACGTGCTGGGCCGTGCTTGCGCCATTTTCAGGCGGCCGCGTTCTCCAATGGCAGAGCGTGTAACTTCTACCGTGATCTCTGCGCCTTCTTGTGCATTGGCAGGCAGCCGATCGATAAGAATTTCGGTGCCATTGCTTAAACGCCCGGTGCCGCGTTTGCTGCCGGCGATTTTTGAAACCAAAATGGCCGTTATGATCGATCCAGAGATGAGCTCACCATGCCAATGCTGGCGGGTTTGCAGAATATGGCCACCTTCTGTCAGTATTGCGCGGTCTTCGCCTATACCGCGCTCGATCTGCCACTCAGCCAAGGCTGAAACCAGCGGATTTTAGCAGCGCGCGGGTTTCAAACAGCGGCAGTCCAACAACCCCTGAGTGACTGCCGTGTATCGACGCAATCAAGCCTTCGGCGCTGCCCTGAATGGCATAGCCGCCAGCCTTACCCTGCCACTCGCCGCCAGCGATATAGGCGTCCATTTCACTGGCGCTCAGCCGTTTGAAACGGACAATGGTTTCACTCAGCTTCTCGCAAATCTTGCCGTCAGGATATTTGAGTGCGATAGCGGATAAGACCCGGTGACGCCTGCCGGAAAGCAATTTCAAACAGGCCCGGGCAGACACTTCGTTTTCGGTCTTTGGCAGGATGCGGCGCCCTGCGGCAACCACAGTGTCTCCAGCCAGGATAAACTGACCTTCGGTTGCTACCGCCTCGGCTTTTTCGCGCGCCATCCGAACCGCGTAAACGCGCGGCAGTTCGGCATTGCGGGGTGTCTCGTCAATATCTGCAGGACACACGGCCGAAGGCTCAATACCCAGCCGCGCGATTAATTCGCGGCGGCGCGGGCTGGCGGAGCCGAGTACCAGCGCGGGGTCTGTAATCGATGCGGTCATGCCCGCAGCATATTATGCCGGACCGGGGCCCTGGCCGGGGCCGCCGCGGCCTGGCATGAAGCGGTAGGTAATCCGCGCCTTGGTCAGGTCATACGGTGTCAGTTCGCACAGCACTTCGTCGCCGACAAGCACGCGAATACGGTTCTTGCGCATCTTACCGGCGGTGTGGCCTAGCACTTCGTGACCGTTTTCAAGCTCTACCCGGAACATCGCATTGGGCAGCAATTCCACCACCTTGCCGCGCATTTCGAGGAGTTCTTCTTTAGCCATATGTGCTCTTATTCCGTGTTGTTGGTCGATTAATCTAGCGGGCACATAGACCCCGCCGGGATAAAAGGGAAGCCTTGAGCGTATCTGATGCAAACCGTCACCTATTCTTGCGGTTTGCGACAAATTGATACTGTAAAACTGGTTACTAGAGAGCCTGTTTCCATCACAAGGCAAGAATGATGATCGCTCCTAAACTTCTGTGTTCCTGCGCGGCGCTCGCGCTGGCAATCCCGTCTACCGTATATGCTCAAGATGCGGCACAGGACGCAGAGGGCGATCCGCCGCAGGCAGACCGCCCTGACACCAATGAAATTGTGGTGTTTGGCGATCGTTTGCGCCAGCAGGTTGATACAGCGCAGGCGCCCATTTTGGAGCTTGGCGAAGACGAAATCGCGGCATATGGCGCATCGTCTATCGCCGATCTGGTCGCCGCAATTGAACCGCAAACCGGATCAAACCGCGGGCGAGGCGGCGGACAGCCGGTATTTCTGGTCAATGGTATTCGAGTTGCCAGCTTCCGCGAATTCCGGTCTTACCCGTCAGAGGCGATCCGCAAAGTCGAAGTCTTGCCAGAGGAAACCGCGCAATTATTCGGGTTTCCGCCCAATCGGCGCGTGCTAAACTTTATTCTGAAGGACAAATATTCTGCCATCACGGCAGAGGTCGAATTTGAACAGCCGGATCGCGGCGGATATTCGGTTAGTGAGCAGGAGTTAACGCTCTTGCGGATCGCGGGTGGCGGGCGGCTCAATCTCAATGCGGAAGCGCGCGATGTCTCGCTGCTGACCGAGGATGAGCGCGCCATCATTCAGACCCAGGGCAGTCTGTCTGACGTGGCCAGTGATCCCGATCCGGCCGCGTTCCGCAGTCTGATTGCGGACAGCGCCCAGAAGGAAATTACCGCCAACTGGGCAAAAGCGTTTTTGAACACCGGATCATCGCTGAGCGTGAATGCCACTTACGAGCGCAATGACAGCCTTAGCCTGTCAGGCCTCAACAGTGTTCTTTTGACCGATGACCTGGGCAATCAGTTGTTCCGTACATTTGGCGCGGATGATCCGCTGGAACGGCGCGGATCATCGGACACGGTCTCGGCCGCGTTGTCATATTCGCGCCCGATCGGGGATTTCCAGTTTGCAGCGACCGCAGACGGTGCCTTTTCAGATAGCCGGACAGAAATTGACCGCCGCGCCGTTGTGAGCGGCATCATTGCTGCCGCCGCCGATGGCGCTCTAGACATCGCCGGCGCCTTGCCCGCGTTGGCAGATGCCGGTTTTGACGTGGCAAAGGTGGGTACATATTCCGCAGACACCAAGCTGACACTACGCGGCAGCCCGCTGTTTGTGCCGGCCGGTGAAGTCAGTACGACCTTTGATCTTGGCTATATGTGGAACCGCATCGACAGCACGGACTCGCGCGGCGGATCGGATGTGACGCTGGAGCGCGGGACGATCTCGGGCGGATTTAATATCTCGGTACCGGTTACCAGTACCCGCGATGATGTATTGGGCGCGCTCGGCTCGATCACATTAAATGGTCAGATCGGTTTCAATGATGTGTCGGATTTTGGCACTCTATATAACTGGACAGCAGGTGCAAACTGGGAGCCGTTTGACGGGCTTAGTTTGCAGGCAACCTATGTCTACCGCGAAGTGCAGCCGACATTATTGCAGCTTGGCAGCCCAGAAATTACGACGCTGAATGTGCCGTTCTTTGATTTGGTGACCGGCGATACTTCGCTGATAAGCGTGACCACGGGCGGCAATCGCAACTTGCGGGCAGAAACACAAAAGGACTGGAACCTGTCGGCCAATTGGGAACTTCCCTTTGTCGATGGCGCGCGATTTACGGTTGATTACGTCAGCAATCGGTCCGAAAATGTATCCTCTTCCTTCCCATTTCTTTCATCCGAGATCGAAGCCGCCTTTCCCGGGCGTATCACGCGCGCTGCACCCGATCCGTTATTTCCCAACATTCCCGGCACCTTGCTCGCAATCGACCAGCGTCCAGTGGATTTTTTTGAATCGCGGACCAAACGTATATCCTTCGGCCTGACGATGCGCGGGCGGATCGGCGGATCTGAGCGGCGCGGTGGCGGCACGGACGGGTCCTCTGGCGCCGCAACCAACCGACCGCCTGCAGGTGGACCGCCAGAAGCCACCGGGGGCGGCAACCGAAGGGCCGGGCGGCCCGACTTTGCCAATATAAGCGAAGAGCAGCGCGAGCAAATGCAGGCCTTCCGTCAGCGTATCTGCGCCGATGATGGCGAGGCATTCCTGTTGCAATTGGCGGGTGCAATCGAAAACGGTGAAACGCCCGCCGGGATAGAAGGGTTGGATAGGGAGCGCGCCGCACAGATGCTGGGGCGGGTCAAAAATGAGGATGGTACGATCGACCGTGAACGGCTTGCCATATTGCGTACCCGCATGTGCGAGCGCGGCAGTGATGATAGTCGGGCCGAAGGCGCCCAGCCATCCGGTAGACGTCCTGTGGAAACGCGGGGCGGGCCTAGCATTCCCGGCTCCGGGCCCGATAATGCCGTGCGGTACTTCTTGAACCTGACGCACAGCGTCGAAGTGGACCGTCAAATTTTGATTGCTCAGGGCGGGCCATTGCTTGATTTGCTGGATGGCGACTCGCTCAGCTCTTTTGGAACGGCCAGCGGGTCGTCACGGCTTGAAGCAGGTGTTTTCGGAAAAGGGCTGGGTATGCGCCTATCGGGCCGTTATACCGGCAGCGCGCGAATTGACGGCACCGGTGGTAGCCCGCAATCCAATCTTTTCATCGACGACCTGCTGACTTTCGATCTACGATTATTCGCCAATCTGGGTGAAATCTTTGATCAGGAGCAGGGAGTCTTGAAAGGCATGCGGCTTGCCTTGCGCGCTGACAATCTGTTCGATGGCAGACGGATAGTACGCGATGCGAACGGCAATATCCCTACTGGCTTCCAGCCGCTTTTGATCGACCCGACCGGCCGTTATCTCGGCATAGATTTGCGCAAGCTGTTCTAAGCCCTGACGACTGACGATACCTGCCAAGGCAACGGGTCAATGCAATTGGTCGCGCGGAAATAACAGGCCGGTGAAGCCGCGCGGCACGAATGGTTTCCACGCGCCTTCCGGCTGCGCCAGCCGGTCCGCAATCGCTACCATAACAGTCGGGTTGACGCCCAATCCAATATGACTGGCATTGACTACGATATTCTCCGTCTGACCTGGCAGTCCCGCATCCGAGGCCTGAACCGATCCGCGCCAATGCACGATGCCATCGGTTTTGGTCAGAATTGACGTCGTTGGTACCGGCGGTGCCCGGTCCAATCCGGTGAAACGGCCTTCTTTCAATGGCTCGGGCTCTTTACCGTTAAGCCATTCAAACAATCTGCTCGCATTGGTATGGTTGCGGTCATCGCTGATCGGGCTGCCGAGCGAAATCACCAAACGGACTTTTTCAGGAAGCATTTTGGCGAGCTCGCGGGCGAAAACGCCGCCCAGGCTCCAGCCGACAATGGAAATCTTGCCGCCGGTCCTATCGTATAGATTCTCCACGCATTTGGCCATTTCGGCCACCCGGATATTGTCCACCTTGACATTACGCCCAAGGTCCCACCCCGCCGTTTCATATCCCAGACTGCTGAGCAAACGGCGCATCGGAGCCGTCGACCGGTCAGTCGCCATAAATCCGGGCAGGACGAGCACACCGTGCCCGTCGCCTTGCGGCAGATGGCTCATGGCAGGGCGCAAGGCGACGAAACTGGCATATTCTGCCATCGCGCGGCCTGGTTCGGTCAAGGTATGAAAACGGCTTGGCGGGCGGGCGCGGGTCGCGCCTGCATCTATGGTGGCTACGCTCATGACGATGACTTTCTCTGGCTGGGACGTTTCGCCGGAGCCTTACGCCCCGTTTTTGGTGACAATTTTTTGCGGGCTGCCGCTTTTGCAGCAGCTTTTTTTGGACGCGGCTTTTTTGCGGTAGATTTCGCCGCGCTTTTGGGGGCAGAAACTGAACCAGATTCCGCATTGGCTGATGTTGAACTAGCCGCACCCGTCTTAGCAGACCCTGAACCGCCCTTTACGGCCAGATCCCTATATTCATCGAAACTTTCCTGAATACATTTTGCGTAAAATTCGGGATCAGGCATCAGTTTACGGCAAGCCGTAAAGGCGATCGTTGCCTCGCGGCAATAGGATTGCACCACATGGCCCAGCCCAAGTCCGTCTGTCAGGCACAACAGACCCATCATACTTTCCAGCTGTGCCCCGGAGGAATAGATTGGCACGGGCGGGCCTGGCACGTTGGTTACGACAGTGGTGAAAGGCGGTCCCATTCGCTCAGCGAGGCCAAGCCGCGTGTAGAGCTGCGCGCCCAGCGCCATGAACAGAGCAGGGCTGACCTTGCTCATTTCGGTCATGTTACGCGCACCCACCGCATCGCTCATCGCTTTGGAATTGGTGGTTTGCGAATAGACAAAGCCAAGCCGCTCTACCGGATCCTCCAAATGCGTTCCAAGCGGTGCAATCATCGCTGCAACCTGGTTACCCATTTCGCCCTTTTCGTCGGTTGATCGGACGGATATCGGCGCCATCGCAGTCAGCGTCTTGGCAGGAAGATCGCTTTTATCCAGCAAGTACCGCCGCATGGCACCGCCGATAATCGCCAGGAACACATCATTGACTTTGCATCCATCTGACAGGCTTCGGATCGCCTTGATATCGGCCAGGGGCACGCTGCGTCCCTCGACCACACGGGCGCTGGAAATGACTTTGTTGAAGCGGCTGCGCGGAGCGACCATCTCGCTGCTGACTTTAAAGTCTTTGACCACCAGACCTTTGATTGCATTGGCGAGCCCCGGTGCGGCTTTTGCGGCAACTTCCAACTGTTTGACCGGATTGGCCAATGCGCTGAGATAAGACCGGCCAAGCAATTCTGCCGCGCTCGGCATGTTTTCCGGCTGCCACGTATCGGGGGTGTCCGGTGCGGGTGCATCGGGCATCAGCGTGTGCAACGCTTCCATCAGATCGACGCCGCTCATTCCGTCAATCGCGGCATGGTGTACCTTGGTCACCATCGCATAGCTGCCCGGGCTGACGCCGGGGACATTATCCAGCCCTTCGATCACCGTAAACTCCCACGGCGGGCGAGAGAGGTCCAGCGGGCGGGCAAAAACGCGCGCAGCCTGAATGCATAATTGCCGCCAGTCGCCCGGTTTGGGTAAGGCGATATGACGGACGTGATATTCCAGATCGAATTCCGGGTCTTCAATCCAATAGGGATAATCCAGATCAAACGGAACCTTGACCAAACGTTGGCGCATTGTTTTGGACAATTGCATCCGGCTCCGGAAAAAAGCCAGAATGTCTTTAAAACGGACAAATCCGCCCGGCGCTGTTGCCGGATTATAGATCAGCAGCGACCCGATATGCATCGGGGAATTACGGGTTTCTAGGGCGACGAAAGACGCATCCATCCCTTGAAGTTGCTGCACACTGATCCCTCCCTATGTCCGTTCTCCGCCGGATATGTCAGGTCAGAGGTAACACAGCAACGCAGCAGGTCAATGAAGTTACGGCAGATGCTGCAAATCAGGACAGATCGCTTTCACCGCCGCCCTTGATGATTACACTGTCTCGCGCGACCTCAAGGCTGAGCTGACATGTGTACGCAGAGATTTACGGTACCGCTTCATCGACCGGGCCGGTGCACGCCGTTTTGGCGCGTGGGGCTGCGCATTGACCTGTGCGGGTGAGGCGACATCCATTTCGCCGATGAACCGGGTAATCTCGTCGGTATTGCTGACGCCCATATGCGCCATTCCCGGCAAATCGGCGCAATCTGCGTGAGTCAGTCCGAACATGAACAGTTCCCGGTAGGCGACCCGTTCGGTGAGGCCTGACAGCAACCGCACCCCAAGATGGGCTGGCAATTGATCCAGTGCCTGATCAAAGCGTTTTAGCTGCAGCCTTTCGGCTTTGCGGACGCGGTTTTTCACCACCATCCAATCGGTCTTGGATAGCCCGCGCTCGTGCCGCTCGGTCTGCAATTGCTCCACGGTTTCGGCGAAGCGGCCCAATTTGGCGAAGCGCATCGTTGCGGCATTGAAATGGGCGACCGAATCGAGATCGATAAATGTCGGGTTGACCGGTGTGATGATCTTGTCGGCCAGCGCCATCGCGCGGCGCGCAATCGGGGAATCGTGCCCGGCAACATCAATGATGATCGTCGTTGTACCCGTGCCGACACGTGCGATTTCCTGCATCAGCATCGCGCCGGTCTGATGATCCAGCATCAGAGTTTGCGGGCTGGGCAGGTCGATACCCAGACTGCGCGAAGTGGCTGCACGGTTTTCCAGCGCACGGCAAAAGGATTGCTGGCGGCGGTCCAAATCGATCGCCAACACCTTATGACCCGCGCGGGCCAAAGCTATGCTGGTGTGAAACGCAAGCGTGGATTTGCCAACGCCGCCCTTTTCATTGGCAAACACAATGATCTGAGCGTTAATTTCTGGACGACGGCAAATATCGGCCAGTACGACCGATGGATGCTCTCCGTCAGAATGTCTGATGCTCATCACCACCCCCTGATGCCTACCGCCGCGACTCGTCGCGCGAATCGTCAATATGCGGCAGTGTCATCAATTTGAAAGTTATCCACAAGAGAAAAGAGAGTCCCATTTCTGGAAACATCGCTCTCGGCCGGCCCCAAAGCTTGGGGAGCGCGGTCGAAACTTCCAATTTATGCGACACCGCCTATGTATGGCCTATGTCCCGCCACGGTACTCCCCCGTCATCCAAAGCGCCGCCAATTGCAGACCAGGCTCGGGGCCATCAACCTGGCGCGGCAGAGCGATTTAACGAGGAACGCGCGGCCTATACGGTCGCCTCCGCACAGCCCAATCTTGAGGCTGGTCTGGACGCCATCAGAACAACCGTAAAAACATTGAAACCGGTACCGGGTGTGTACCGGATGCTCGATGCGCGCGGCGATGTTTTGTACGTTGGTAAAGCGCGCGCGTTGAAAAACCGTGTCGCCAATTACGCCCAGCAGAATAATTTGACGCAGCGCCTGCTGCGTATGGTCAGCCAGACCCGGGCAATGGAAATCGTCACGACCAATAGCGAGGCTGAGGCGCTGTTATTGGAAGCGCAGTTCATCAAACGGTTTCGTCCGCCATTCAATGTTCTGCTACGCGACGATAAGAGTTTCCCGTTTATTCTGCTGCGATCCGATCACGGTTATCCGCGGATCATGAAGCATCGCGGCGCGCGCAGGGCAAAGGGTAATTATTACGGCCCGTTTGCCAGCGCGGGCAGTGTCAATACGACCATAAATGCACTGCAAAAACTGTTTCTGTTACGGTCTTGCACGGACAGTTTTTTCAGCCGCCGTGACCGGCCCTGTCTGCTGTATCAGATCAAGCGGTGCAGCGCGCCGTGCGTTGGCCGAATTGACGAGGATGGCTATGCCAGGCTGGTCAAACAGGCGCAGGACTTTCTCGGCGGAAAAAGCTCCGCCGTGCAGTCCGATCTGGAAAGGCAGATGGCCAAAGCCTCCGAAGACCTTGATTTTGAAACCGCCGCAATTCTGCGCGACCGGCTGCGTGCGGCGACCTTTATCCAGGGCAGTCAGGCCGTCAATGCCAGCGGTGTCGGGGATGCGGATGTGTTCGCACTAGCGAGCAAAGGCGGGCAAACAGCCGTGCAGGCGTTCTTCATTCGCGGCGGTCAGAATTGGGGGCATCGGGCGTTCTTTCCGCGTCACCCCAAGGATTTCGACGAAGGCCAGGTCCTCGCCAATGTGCTGGCCCAGTTTTACGAAGAGGTGCCGCCGCCGCGCACGATATTGGTCGATCGCGATCTGCCCGAGCGGGAATTGATCGAGGAAGCCTTTGCCGCCAGCGCAGAGCTTGGCGGAGTGGGTCATAAGGTAGACATTTCGATCCCCCAGCGCGGGGACCGGCGCAAACTGATGCAGCAGGCCCAGCGCAACGCGATCGAGGCGCTGGAGCGGCGTTTGGCCGAAAGCGGGACCAAGGCAAGAACGCTGCGCGCAATGACGGAATTTCTTGAATTGGCGGATATACCCCAGCGCATCGAAGTGTATGACAACAGTCACATTCAAGGGGCCAAGGCAGTTGGCGGGATGATAGTTGCCGGGCCAGAGGGATTTCTGAAAAACCAGTACCGCAAATTTAATATTAAATCCGCCCAGACCAATGATGATTTCGGCATGATGCGAGAAGTGATGAACCGGCGTTTCAGCCGCGCGATGAAGGATGATCCCGATCGGGAGACCAGCGGGGAAAAGGCTGTGTGGCCCGATCTGGTGTTGATTGATGGCGGGAAGGGGCAAATGAGCGCGGTGCGAGATACTCTTGCCGAGCTGGGTATTGAGGATATTGCGCTGATCGCCATCGCCAAGGGCCCCGATCATGGCCGCGAAGGGCGCGAAGTGTTTCATTTTCCCGATGGGCGGGAAAAAACCCTGCCGACCAATTCACCGGTATTGTTTTATCTCCAAACCTTGCGTGACGAGGTCCACCGCTATGCCATCGGCGCGCACCGCGCAAAACGAAGCCGTGCGATTACGGCATCACCATTGGATGAAATTCCTGGTATTGGTCCTGCAAGAAAGCGCGCATTGCTGCTCCATTTTGGTACTGCGGGCAAAGTCCGGGCGGCATCGCTGCAGGATTTACAGCGCGCGCCCGGCGTCAGCGAAATGGTCGCGCAAGTGATTTATGACTTCTATCATGCAGGCGGGTGACTAAGCCGGGCTGCGTCGTCGCCGGATCATGCCTTCCTGGGCGACGCTGGCGATCAGCGTGCCGCTGCGGGTGAATATCCGCCCGCGGTTAAACCCCCTACCGCCGCCGCTCCACGGGCTGTCGGTGGCGTAAAGCAGCCAGTCATCCGCGCGCGCGGGCCGGTGGAACCAGATTGTATGATCAAGGCTGGCCCCGGTCAGCTCGCCGCGCATCCAGCTGAGCCCGTGCGGCAGGGCGCTGGTCCCCAGCAGAGTATAATCGCTGGCATAGGCGATCACCGCGCGGTGCAAAGCCGGATCATCGGGAAGCGGTGCAGCGGTGCGGAACCAGCTATGCGCGGCGGGTTCCCTTGGCTCGCTATTCATCCAGTGGAGCCTGTCGATCGTCCGCATTTCGATCGGGCGCGGGCGCAGCATCAATTGCCGCGTTGTCTCTGGCATATCGGGCTGCGCGTCGATCACCGCGCGGCGCAGGTCCATATCAGATTTCAGCCTCTCGGGCGGCGTGACATCGGGCATAGAACATTCCTGATGCTCCAGACCATCTTCGGCTATCTGAAAACTGGCAGTGAGGTTCAGTATTGCCCGGCTGATCCCGTCTTCCCCGGTTTGACTGGCGACAACACGGCGATTGGCGAAACTGCGTCCGTCAAAATCGCATGCGATGCTGTAATCAATAGGAGGGCCTTCTTTTCCGCCGCGCAGGAAGAAAGCGTGCAGCGAGTGCGCAATTTTTTCTGCCGGAACAGAGTTTTGTGCCGCCATCAGTGCCTGTGCAATAACCTGTCCGCCAAAGACCCGTCCGACACCGCCGATCTGCGGGAGACCGGTAAAATGATCGTCGGAATTTCGTGTTACGGATAGCAACCGGACAAGCCCGTCGACCAGTTCCTGCGGCTTTTTGTAAGTGTTCATAGGCCCGCTTTGCTAAGCGCGCCGTGCTTCGTCAATCGCCAACTGTGCGCAGCTTACACCAGACCCAGCTTGCGTAGCGCCCGGTAAGCGCAGGCTTTGGTGGTATTATTTCCTGGCCAGCGGGCAGGGGCGGCCGGCGACAGTCCGGCTTTACGCAATATGCGGTTCATACCGCGCGCGTCGGCTTCTGCAAAGCTCCAGTCGCTACGCCATGTAATCGACAATGACAGAGAGCTGACCGGTCCGTTGCGGACGAAATGCGGCGCCATGACAGGTACGAACAGGGCCTGGCCAGCCGTAATGGCCAGCGGTGTACCACCGGTTGCAAAGTCGTTCTGCCAGACGAGCTCGCGCGGGCCGCCGGAATGATAGCCTTCGTGAATTTCATCCGCAGCATACCGTGTATCGCCCGCCGGGAACTGCGTCATCACTTTGGAACCTTTCAGCTGGAGCAGAATATTATGCTCCGGATCGAAATGATAAGGAGTAACGGCATTCGGGGAAGAGATGAAAATATACCCCTGGGGGCGCAACATCGCACCGGTCTTTGCCTCGATCTGTGGCCTGATTTCGGACAGCAGCGACAGCAGCAGTTCCTTATATTGGGGTGCTTGTTCGACATTCTTAAGAACAGCCCAGCTATTGCTGGTAGCAATGTGGCGGATCGTGTCCTGAATGCTAAGACCGTTGCTATCCGGTTTGTTTTCAATGCCAATTGGCACATCACCGCGATTATATTCGATTGAGCTGTCAGGCATAACCACCGCCAGATCAGCAAGGGCATCGAGCGTCAGCAAACGGTGCGTGGGCAGGCTGTGCTGCAAAATATGCGGCGTTTCCGGATAATTTTCTGCAAAGATTTCGCGTGCGGCGTCGCTGAATACAGCAACGCGTTCGCTGTCATCGGCGCCGTTTGCTGCGCTGTTGTTGGGGGTGATGGTCTGAAGGCTTTCCATCATTATGTTCCAAGTAAGTGCGCGCTGGCTTCACAGCGGATCATCTGGCGAAACATGGTATGGCGCACTGCGCCGCCGATGCCGATATTGACTTTGACCATACTGCGTTTTTCGCGCCAGATGCGTTCGATCATTGGATGATCCGCTGCCGCGCAACTATCTGTCCATTCAACCGTTTTATTGCTGAGCAGATCAAGGTTTTCCCGCTGCAGCAATACACCCGGCGAATAGCGCGCATAGTTTTCATCAAAGGTCGTCTTGAAAGAATAGGCGCCAGGGGGCGTGATAAAGTTGACCAGCATTGCAATGGGCCGCTGGTCGAGCGACAGGGTCAGACGCTCCAGCCTGTTCGCTTTCGCAGCGCCTGTCAGCGTTTGTTCAAAGAAGGTCTTATTTGCGGCGTCGGATGCCAATGCAGAGCCATCTCGCCCTTTCCACCCTTCGGCTTCCAGGGCGAGAAACTGCGCGGTCCATTCGGTCAATCTATCAGCATCGCCATGACGGCTAAAGGACACAGCGCCCTGTTCA
This sequence comes from Pontixanthobacter sp., assembly GCF_049682855.1. Taxonomy (NCBI): domain Bacteria; kingdom Pseudomonadati; phylum Pseudomonadota; class Alphaproteobacteria; order Sphingomonadales; family Erythrobacteraceae; genus Pontixanthobacter; species Pontixanthobacter sp. Next base: position 64,481 of record NZ_JBAUIK010000007.1, read on the forward strand.
CCCAGCCGGTTGGCCAGGCGGCGCAATTCTTTGCGTTTCTTGCAAGAAAGCGATGCGGCGTAATACTCCTCCGGGCGCTGAGATGATTTCAGCATCGCGCGTTTTTCGCGGTGGACCACCGCAGCGGTCAGGCCGTGATCGCCGCATTGTTGGCGCAGTGCTGTATAAAATGGGCCATCCTGCGGAATGTGGCTCAAATGAAGAAACAAACCATAGCTGTAACGCGTCTGCATCCATTCCAGCAGAGCGGCGAGGAAGGCTTTTTCCGATCCTGGCAGGACAAGCGGCACTCCGCAGAACACATTATCATGCAGCCAGCTCGCCCAATGGGGTATCGGGCGGCCGTAATACAGTTTTGGCGTCGACACGGGTATCAGCCCGCTTAAAACGTCACCGTCATAATATGCCAGAACCTTCACCGCACCCGGTTTTGGGAATGCGCGCAATGCAGGGATCAGCATCCACGGTTCGAAAAAAGGATTGGGTTCTGCACTATGCGCCGCCAGGGTCTGCCAGCGGCATATCAGGGACGGCCCGATATCGCGCAGTTCCAATGCCTCGATACGCCTGGTAGCGCGGAAGTCAGAAAAGGCCGCTGGCAGCAAAGCATCGCGCTGAATGTCTCGGTTCATATGGCCCATGCATTAACCCCTCTCCAGCGCGGAAAGAACGCTTGAATGGTCTGTTAGCAGAGGAAAGCTGATAAGGTTTTAACGATCTTCTATACCAAAAAGGGCGCGAAGAAACAGCCTTCGCGCCCCGCACATGCGGCGTAACCGCCATAGGACCAGCCCATGATACAGGCCCGGCTTGGATCGATGATACCTTTTTTGCCATATTGCGTAAGCAGATCGTTCAGATCATTTTGCATCCGCTTACCATAACCGCCTGGCCGGCTGCGACTTCCTGAAAAAACCCCGCCGGAATTGCTTCCAGCGGGGCGTTTTTAGGCCGGGTTATTTGGCGGATCAGCCCGCGGCGAGTGCGGCCAGCAGAAGAAGCGCCACGATGTTGGTAATCTTGATCATGGGGTTCACGGCCGGGCCCGCTGTATCCTTGTAAGGATCACCAACCGTATCGCCGGTTACAGCCGCATGATGCGCTTCTGAACCTTTACCGCCGTGATTGCCGTCTTCGATGTATTTCTTGGCATTGTCCCAAGCACCGCCGCCAGCGGTCATGGACAGCGCAACAAAGATGCCCGACACGATCACACCCAGGAGCAAAGCACCCAGAGCGGCGAAACCGTTGGCCTGCCCTGCAACCGCAGTGACCGCGAAATAGACAATTACCGGCGCGAGCAGCGGTAACATCGACGGTAGGATCATTTCCTTGATCGCGGCCTTCGTCACCAGATCGACTGTCCGGGCGTAGTTGGGGCGGCTGGTCCCTTCCATGATGCCAGGATCTTTCGCAAACTGGTCACGCACATCAATCACCACGTCACCCGCGGCGCGCCCAACGGCGGTCATACCCATCGCGCCAAACAAGTAAGGAAGCAGCGCGCCGAGCAGCAGGCCAACGATGACATACGGATTTTCAAGGCTGAAGCTGACTTCAAGATCCGGGAAGAACTCTTTAAGATCAGCGGTGTATGCGCTGAACAGTACCAGAGCAGCAAGACCGGCGCTGCCGATGGCATACCCCTTAGTCACAGCTTTCGTGGTGTTGCCAACAGCATCAAGCGCGTCGGTTTTTTCACGAACACTTTCTTCCATCTCAGCCATTTCGGCGATACCGCCCGCATTGTCGGTGACCGGGCCATAGGCATCCAGAGCCACCACCATTCCGGCCAAAGCCAGCATCGATGTCGCTGCAAAGGCGATGCCCATCAGGCCGGCAAGCTGATAGGTCACAATAATGCCGACCACGATGACCAATGTGGGCAGCGCAGTGGATTCAAGGCTGATCGCCAGGCCCTGAATGACATTGGTACCGTGACCGGTCTCAGAAGCTTTCGCAATGGATCGAACCGGCCGGTACTCAGTGCCGGTATAATATTCGGTAATCCAGATGATCAGGCCCGTGACGGCCAACCCGACCATCATCGCCCAGAATAAAGACATCCCGGTGAAGCTGCTCTCTCCAACGCTGTACTGCGTCCCCATACCCACGGCATAATCAGTGGCAAAGTATATCGCCGGGATCGACAGCACGGCTGTGGTGATGAAGCCCTTGTACAGAGCCCCCATAATATTCTTCGAGCTGCCCAGGCGGACAAAATATGTGCCGATGATCGAGGTGACAATGCAGACACCGCCAATAATCAGCGGAAGGCTCATCAAAGCGAACAATTCAGTCTGGGCGAGACCGGCGAACAGCAGCGCCGTCAGCACCATCGTCGCGCCCACGGTCACCACATATGTTTCAAACAGATCGGCGGCCATACCGGCACAGTCGCCGACATTGTCACCGACATTATCGGCGATGGTGGCCGGGTTACGCGGGTCGTCCTCGGGAATACCGGCTTCCACCTTACCGACCAGATCGGCACCGACGTCAGCCGCCTTGGTGAAAATACCGCCGCCCAGACGGGCGAAGATTGAAATTAGCGAAGCACCAAATGCCAGACCGACAAGAGCATCAATAACCTCGCGCTTCTCGTCAAGCACGGTCAGGTCCAGCGCCATTGGTCCGATCAGGACATAGAAAATGCCAGCAATGGACAGCAATGCAAGGCCGGCGACCAGCATGCCAGTGACCGCCCCAGCGCGGAATGCCACGGTAAGGCCTTCCTGAAGGCCCGTTTCTGCTGCGGCAGCCGTGCGGACATTCGCGCGGACCGATATATTCATTCCGATAAATCCGGCGACACCCGACAGGACGGCACCTATCACAAAGGAAACGGCAGAGATTGCGCCCAGAAATACAAACACCAGAATGGCAACCACCACACCCACAATACTGATCGCGGTATATTGGCGTTTCAGATAGGCTTGCGCGCCTTCCTGAACAGCACCGGCGATTTCCTGCATTCTTGCGTTGCCGGCGGCTGCGCCGAGCACTTGGCGGCTGGTGATCAGGCCGTAAAGGACCGCCAGCAATCCCAGTCCGATTGCGATATATACTACTTGCACGTTTATCCCCTCATGCGGATGGCATTAGACATGGCCCGCTTATACGGGTCCAGAATGATGGCGCAGGTATAGGCGGACCGAGGCGGGGTGCAAGTCCAAACCGATAGAAATGCACGGTTCACCGCAAACCGGATTAACCGGCAGACCGCTCGTGCCGGTAACCAAGCCGGTCAGCCGGGGTTAGAATGGCATTGTCGACCCATAACAGCGCGCTGTCCTTCGCCTCTACTTTCCCGATCTGCGTCGCCGGAACGGGGCAGGCGGTGCGCGGCGGCAGGGTAAACAACAACTCATAATCATCGCCCCAGCGAACACAGTCATCCGCCCGTGCGGGATCGGCGACCGGAAATGTCTGGCTGATAAGCTGGAAGGTCATATTGCTCGCCTTCGCCATACGCCATGCGTCCAGTAGCAATCCGTCGGAAACATCCATCATCGCGCTGACGAGGGGCGCCAATTGCTGCCCTTCAGCAAGCAGCGGTACCGGACGTGTATAAGCACTTGCATATGCATTTTCGGCGAGCCCGCCTTCCAGTCCCAGCATGGCCCTGCCAAGAGTGCCAGTGACAAAAATCCGGTCGCCTGGTTTGGCGCCTGATCGGGCTGGCACAGGGGTATGGGTGGCTGAACCGACAAGCGTGGCACCCAAACTGCGCGGGCCGTTGGCACGGGTCGTGTCCCCGCCGAGCAGCGCCACACCGTATTTCTGCAGCACTTCGGCCAGACCTTCGGCGAACCGGTCATCGCCGCCGCCCAATTGATGGCTGATAAGCGCGCCGACAGGTTCTGCGCCCTTTGCCGCAAGATCAGACAGATTGGTTGCGATCAGTTTCCATGCGATATCTGCCGGGTCCTGATCGGGCAGGAAATGAACGCCCTCGACAATGCTATCATGCGTCAAAACAAGTGTCTCATGGCCTATTTCAAGCACTGCAGCATCATCATCAAGGCCGCGCGCGGCGGGATGCGACGCGAGTGCGCGCAGGCTGTCGATAAAGGCGCTTTCGCCGCTCAGTGTGGTTCTACCGTACCGCTTTGCCAACCGCATCAAGGACGCCGTTCACGAACTTAGCCTCGCGATTATCGAAGAACGCCTTGGCGACATCGACATATTCGTTGATGATTACCGCCTTGGTGATATCGGCGCGTGCCAACAGTTCATAGGTACCCGCGCGCAGGATTTGCAGCATGGTTTTATCCAGCCGTGCCACAGTCCAGCCATCGGCCAGTTTCTGTGTCACTGTATCGTCTATTTCATCGCAGCGGGCATCCACGCCGCTGACGATATCGTCGAAAAAATCGATATCGGCATCGGCATATTGATCGTCTTCAATCTCCTGGCCCAGACGGTGCTGGTGAAATTCGTCAAGTAGTTTTGGCAGTTTGGTGCGTTCCATGTGCCGCTGATACAGGGCCTGCACAGCGGCGAGCCGTGCTGCTGACCGGGCGACAGATCGCGCTGACGATTTGGATACACTCATTTCAGGCGGCTTTCGATAGACTTGGCATGCGCGGGCAGCCCTTCTGCATATGCAAGTTTCGCGGCTGCAGGACCAATCGCGCGCAAGGCCGCTTCGTCCAATTCGATGAAGCTGGTGCGTTTCATGAAATCGAGCACGGAAAGCCCGCTGGCGAACCGCGCGCGGCGTCCAGTGGGCAGAACATGGTTCGGGCCGGCAATGTAATCTCCCACCGCTTCGGGGGCAAAGCGGCCAATAAAGATGCTTCCGGCATGGCGGATGCCGTTAAACAGCGGCTGCGGGTTTTCCACTGCCAGCTCGACATGCTCAGCAGCCAATTCATTCGCCAAACCGATGGATTGTTCGATATTATCGACTTGAATGATAACGCCGTGATCCTGCCAGCTTTTCTGTGCGACTGCGCTGGTGGCCAGCGTCGCGGATTGCACGTCAACCCGGTCCTCAACCTGCCGCGCGAAACTCGGGTCGTCGGTGATCAGTATCGATTGCGCATTGGGGTCATGTTCGGCTTGGCTGAGCAGATCAGCGGCAATCCATTCGGGATTATTATGACCGTCGGCAATTACCAGAATTTCGCTCGGGCCGGCGACCATATCGATACCGACCACACCAAACAGTTGCCGCTTGGCCTCGGCGACCCATGCGTTTCCAGGACCGGTTATCACGTCCACCCGCGCGATCCGGCCCGTACCATAGGCGAGCGCCGCGATCGCTTGCGCGCCGCCGATGCGCCAAATTTCGTCCACGCCCGCCAAATGTGCGGCGGCGAGAACGAGCGGATTGACCTGGCCCTTGGGCGTTGGGGTTACGACCGCCAATCGCTCCACCCCGGCAACTTTCGCCGGGATTGCGTTCATCAGCAGAGATGAGGGGTAGGCTGCCCGTCCGCCCGGCACATACAGACCCGCTGCGTCCACCGGACACCAGCGCGCGCCGAGCCGGACACCCTCAACGTCGGTATAATCGCGGCCTACGGGAAGCTGCGCTTCGTGATATGAGCGGATCCGGTCTGATGCCAGTGTCAGCGCACCGCGCAAGTCCGCCTCAAGTCCGTCAAACGCCGCCTTGCATTGTGCCGCAGAGATCGACCAGTCACTTTCACTTGAAAGGGCATGACCATCATGCCGCGCAGTGAGTTCGAGCACCGCTGCATCGCCGCGCGCGTGCACATCGCTCAGGATGGTTTCAACCTGACGGGCGACACTGGCGTCACCCTCGCGCCGGTCATTCACAATCTTGCGGAAAGCCGCATTGAAACCTGGATCGCTGATGTTGAGCCACTGCATTATGCCGCTGCCTTTGCCGCTTCATCACGGAACATTTCCACCAGCCGCGCCACGCGCGGGTCGGTTTTCAGCGCCGCCCGATTGACGATCAGCCGTGCAGAAATATCCATGATCCTGGCCGTTTCGACCAGCCCGTTTTGTTTCAATGTCGCGCCGGTGGATACCAGATCGACAATCCGGCTGGCCAATCCAAGCGAGGGTGCCAGCTCCATCGCGCCATTCAACTTTACGCACTCGGCCTGAATTCCGCGCGCTTCGAAATGGCGGCGTGTGATATTGGGGTATTTGGTTGCAACGCGCAGATGGCTGGCCCCTGCCGCCGCATCCGCGCCATTGACCGGTTCGGCAACTGACAGATGGCAATGGCCGATATCAAGATCAACCGGTGCATAAAGGTCTGAATAATCAAACTCTTCAATGACATCGCTACCAACGATTCCCACCTGCGCCGCGCCATGTGCTACGAAGGTCGCGACATCAAATGCGCGCACCCGGATCAACCGCATATCGCCGCGCGTTGTGGCGAAGCTGAGCGAGCGGTCTGTTGTGTCATGGAAGGCATCCGCCGGAATGACACCAGCGCGCGCCATCACGGGCAGGGCATCGTCTAGAATACGCCCCTTGGGCACGGCAAAAGTAAGGCTGGATCGGGTATCGAGAGACATGAGGCGCCAGATAGGGCGGCAAGCCGCAAAGGGCAATGGATGAACGGGCAAACGGGGACGCGGGCAAACGGGCAAACGGGCAAGGTAATAATTATGGACGATGCAATTACAGACGATGCAGTTACGGATAGAGACACCGTGGCTGGCGGAATTGAATGGCAGGCGCGCCATGCGGAGGAGGCGGGCGCACCGGGCACGGGCAAAATCGCGCGGGCGCAATTGCAGCTGTTGAACTTGGACACGGCGGTGGGCCGCCGGATCGCCAATTGGCAGGGAAACGTGACCGAGGATGCGCTGCCGCTGAGGCTCAATGGGGGGCTGCACAATCTGGTCCTGACCCGAACCGATGAAAGGTTGAAGCCTGTCTATGCCGGTCTGATTTCCAATCAAATGGATATCGATGCGATTGTTGTCGATCTGGTCAAGACATATGACACGCGCCTGTTGCCGTGGCTGGACGGGCCGCCGCAAACCAATGAGGCTGCGCGGTCCTGGGCGTTCATGGCGGCACTCAAATGGCTTTCTGCGCGGCTGGGTCCCAAATTTGAGTTGAACGAACTGGGAGCGAGTGCGGGCATCAACACGATGATGGAGCGGTACCATTTCAATCTGGGCGGAGTGCTCGCTGGTCCGGAGGCGTCTCCCATGCAGATTGCACCCGAGTGGCGGGGCGAGTCGCCGCCTGACGTCCCGGTTGAAATCGTGGGTATTCGCGGATGCGACCAATCGCCAGTTGATCTGTCTGACCATGAGGCGGCTTTGCGGCTGAAAAGCTATGTCTGGCCAGAGGCAGCAGCGCGTATGGCCCGGATCGACGCGGCAATCCAGCTTGCGGTCGAGCAAGCGCCCGAGATTATGAAGCAGGACGCTGGTGATTTCGTTGCCGGTCTATTGGCCAGGCCGCAGCCGGCCGGCGTTACCACAGTGCTCAACCATTCTATCGTTTGGCAATATATTTCCGAAACAACCCGTGCACAGATCACGGCGGCAATGGAGCAAGCGGGAAAGACCGCCACAGCGCAGCGGCCGCTCGCATGGGTAACGCTGGAAACCAATCGGGAGACTTTCCGTCACGAATTACATGTCCGCTATTGGCCGGGAGGCGGGCAGAAGACTTTGCTGGCGTGCGGCCATCCGCATGGGGTGTGGGCGCAATGGCTTTAAGGTTGCGCGCATTGGCAGCAATGAATCGCGCATGGCAGCCAGCGCGGCGGGGGTACGCTACCCTGTGACCTTCTCTACTGCCTGGCCGGTCCGATCATCCTTCTGCCTCCATCTTTTCGATATAGCCGGATGCTACGAGTGCCGCGACTTGATCGAACAGGGCGTCCGGCGTGCGGCGCATTTCACCCATCGCGTCTTCCATACCGCGCGCAACGATGATCTCGCGCTGCCCGGCTTCGATGGCACAGACAATTGTCTCGGCAGCCTCGGCTGGTGCAATACCATTATCAATCGCATCGTCGCTTTTGCCCCGCCTGGTTCCGTCTGATGTCAGTGCGTTGCGGCTGACATTGGTTGCAACCGATCCTGGTGCGATGACATGCACATCCACTCCGTGAGCAGACATTTCTGCACGCAGTGCATCGGCATAACCGATCAGTCCGAACTTGGCCGCGCAATAGGCGGTGCGCATCGGCACACCGACTTTGCCCGCGATTGAGGAGATAAAGACGAGCCTGCCCGATCCGCGCGCGGCCATATGCGGCAACAGGGCCTGCGTGGCGGCGATCTGCGCAGTCAGATCAATATTAATGATATCGCGGTACACTTGCATATCGGTGTTAAGCGCCTGACTACGCTGCGAAATACCGGCATTGGCGACAAACAGATCAACATTGCCGGTCCATGCAATAGCCTGCTCGGTTGCGGCCAGCATCGCCGTATCATCACGCACATCGAATGGCAGAGTGAGCGTGTCTGTTCCAAGCGATCCGGCAACCTTGGCCAGCCGCGTCTCATTTCGGCCCGACAGTATTATTTTCGCGCCCCGCTTGGCCCATTGCGCTGCCAGCGCCGCGCCAATACCCGATGATCCGCCAGTGATCCATAGTGTTTGGCCTGTGAAATTCATTCGCGGCTCTCCTGCGCTGGATGATTGTCTAGGGTGCAACGGTCTTGGGTTTCGTGGGGATCGGTATCCATTCTTCCTCATCCCCCACCACTGCTGGAAATCGGCCCACTGACCAATCCTCCTTCGCTTGATTGATCCGGTCACGGCTGGAGCTGACAAAGTTCCAAAATACGTGGCGCTGTGTGGTAAAGGCTTCACCGCCCAGCAGCATAATCCGCCCGCCGCTGTCGGAGGATAGCGCCGCAGCTGCGCCAGGTTTTAAGACGGTCAATTCATACAGGCCAAGCTGCTGCCCGCCTAATTGTGCGGTTCCGCCGACCAGCATCACCGCCCGTTCATCCGCCTCTGCGTCAACCGGAATGGTGCCGCCAGCCTCCAGCATGATCTCGGCATAGATCGTATCGACATGGGTCGTTGTCGCGGCGCGCTGCCCCCAGAGATTTCCCATAATGACAACAGCCTTTGCGCCATTGTCTTCAATGACCGGTAAGTCGCCAACCGCCTCAAACGCTGGATCAATGTCTTCCTGGCCATCGGGCAGCGCAAGCCAGGTCTGCATACCGTAAAGGCGCGGTCCCGCATCGCGCTCGGCCTGCGGGCTCCGTTCTGAATGAACGATACCTTTGCCCGCAGTCATCAAATTCACTTGGCCAGGGCGGATAGTGGAGAAACTACCGATGGAATCGCGGTGATCAATCGCGCCGTCGAACAGCCAGGTGACCGTGGACAGGTTGATATGCGGGTGCGGGCGGACATCCAGACCGCTGCCGATATCAAGCTGTGCAGGTCCGAACTGATCGACGAAAATAAACGGCCCGATCATTGTCCGTGCGCGGGCGGGGATCGCGCGGCGGACTTCAAATTGACCCAGATCATGCGTGACCGGCGTGATGGTGTGTTCAATCATTGATTAGTCCTCCGGCGGGCTCGCCCTGATCGCCAGCGCGTGGACCCGCTCGCCCGGTATATCGCCCAGTGCGGCGTTAATCATACGCTGGCGTTGCAGCCGCGATATGCCCGAAAACTTGGCGCTTTCAATGATAATGGTGAAATGCGATTCGCCGCTGCCATCATCGCCTGAATGGCCGGAATGCTTTGCGCTGTCATTGATTATCTCTAGCTGGCTGGGCGCAAATGCGCGTGTCAGCAGTTGTCTCATTTCATCGGCAACGTGCATTATCGTACTCTCCAATTTGCATTTTTCCCGTCACACCCCATCCTTAGATGCTATGCGCAGTGACAGATTTCATGGGCGGTTTGAAGATACAGGGCAAGAATGCCAAGCCCCCGGTTGCCACGAGGCAGGCGAATTTCGTGCGCCGGGCGTGCGCGGCAACAGTTTTGACGGGCCGGGCATGTGGCGCTGGTTCTGCCTCGATCATGTGCGCGAGTTTAACGCGGGGTATGACTGGTTTGAAGGGATGAATGCGGACGAGATACTCGCCGCGCAGTCGCCTGCATCGGGCTGGGCCACCGATAGCAAGGCCTTCCGCGCAGATGCTGGAATAGACGGAATGCCGCGTTGGGCCGATTTCAACGATCCGCTGGATGCGATCGGCGGGCGCGCTGCCGATATAAAGGCGCGCGCGGCGGGCAAGCAAGCGATCTATTCCAAGTTCACACCGCGCGAGCAGGAGGCGCTCACCGAAATGGGACTGGATGCGGACACTGATCGTCCTGCGGTGCGCCGCCGCTATTCTGCTCTCGTGCGGCAATATCATCCGGACCGCAACGGCGGTGACCGCAGTCATGAAGCGCGATTGGGCCGCGTAGTGGAGGCCTATCAGGTGCTGAAGAACAGCGCCGCCTTCACCTGATCAAACGGTCTGTTTGAAGGCCCAGCGCAATGTTCGCCCAACCGAATAGGCAGCAAATTTGGCCGGAATTTTCTCCAGACCCGGCCTTCGCAGATCAAGCATGTTTCGGGCATAATCGGGCAGCAGATCGACGGCCGCCGTGCCGAGAGTTTTTTGTACCGCAATCGGCGCGCCCGCGGGGCGCTGGGTCAGAACCAGACGGGCAATCTCCTTGGCCTCTTCGCTGGAGCGCAAATCTGTTCTGAATGCGCGCATCGAAGCCTCTGCCTCACGCCTGGTTTCAGGAACAGGGTCTGCGCCGAGCATCCGCGCGACCACCGCAAATTGGCGAAAATATTCATCCTGATCGGCAAAGGACATGTTCGGTTTAACATAATGGAGATACGCCTCGAGGAAGCTGACCGCCTCTGCCACATGCACCCAGGCCAGAGTGCGCGGAGTGGATGCCAGATAAGGCGTTCCATCGGGCAAAGTGCCTTTCACCTGCGCGTGTATCCGGTTGACACGTTCGCAAATCCGGACCGCTTCGTCGCGGTGGCCGAAAGTGGTGATCGCAATGAACCGCGCGGTGCGGCGTAACCGGCCATGCATATCCTCGCGGAAGTTGGAATGGTCGAGCCCCCCTTGCAATGCATGCGGATGCAGCATTTGCAGCAATAGCGAGCGAATGCCGCCAATCATCATCGAAACCGCATCGGCGTGGACCATGCGGATCGGTGTGTCCCTGGCGAACAGCGCATCGTCTGATGGCGGCACCGGCTGCTGGCCGCTATCGGCATCGTTGAACACTGCCCGAACGCGCCCGACCAACTTCTGACGGATTAATTCGGACGGGCTGGACGCGGGCATATGCCGGATATGGCAACTTATGACGCCGCCACCAAGACCTATCTGTATGGCTTGAACAAGAAAACAGATCGACGCGTTCGATGTGATTGCCAATGTCGGCCAAATATTATCGCGGGTCGCGGTAAGCCGCGCCGGGACCGCCACATGCGCGGCGTGGCCGGTTACGAACAGGCGCTGCCTGTGTTTGATGACGCTGGAACGGCAAATGGGGGTACGTAGCGGATGGCGCAAAATCCGGCGTAAATCGGGTTTTATCGGCACATTACGGCGTCCATCACAGTTTAAATCCGCGTAGCGATGCTCGCGGCAGTATTGCAGGGACCCAATCGCGCCGCTAGGCGTTGCGGCCATATGACAGACAAGACATTCGATCCGACCTCCAAAACATCCCTGTCCGCCCCTGACATTACCGTCAGTGTCCGCGATACGTTTGGGATTGATCTGGACTGGGATGTGCCCGCTTTCAGCCAGGCGGATGAGCGTGTGCCCGATCTTGATCCCAATTATGTCTTCGATGGTGATACCACTTTGGCGATTCTGGCCGGTTTCGCGCATAATCGCAGAGTGATGGTACAGGGGTACCACGGCACCGGCAAATCAACCCATATTGAACAGGTCGCCGCACGCCTGAATTGGCCGTGTATCCGGATCAATCTGGACGCGCATATCAGCCGGATTGATTTGGTCGGACGCGATGCAATCGTTCTGCGCGACGGGCTGCAAGTCACTGAATTTCGTGAAGGTTTGCTACCCTGGGCGCTGCAACATCCGGTCGCTCTGGTGTTTGACGAATATGATGCTGGCCGCCCGGATGTTATGTTTGTGATCCAGCGCGTTCTGGAAGCGGAGGGTAAGCTCACTCTGCTTGACCAGAACCGCGTGATCCGGCCCGATGCGGGTTTCCGCTTGTTTGCCACCGCCAATACGGTTGGTCTTGGTGACACCAGCGGGCTGTATCATGGCACGCAAGCGATCAATCAGGGACAGATGGACCGCTGGAATATTGTCACCGCACTCAACTACCTTCCCGCCCAGACCGAGCAGGACATTGTTAGCGCGAAAAATCCGGATAGCGATCCCGGTCAGATTGCCGATATGATCAAGGTCGCCGATTTGACCCGCCAAGGGTTTATGAATGGTGACATCTCGACGGTCATGAGCCCGCGTACCGTTATCACCTGGGCGCAAAATACGGCTATTTTCAACGATGTCGGTTTCGCTTTTCGCCTCAGTTTCCTCAACAAATGCGATGAGGCTGAACGGATGATGGTGGCCGAGTATTATCAGCGCGTATTTGGCACAGAGCTGCCGGAGAGCGTTGTCGGTAACGGCTAGTTTTCCGCTCGCGTTCTGCCGCCAACGTTTTTCCACTCGCAATAGCTGTGTTGTTAATATAATACAGTCTAATGTTTGGCTGGTTGTTACAGAAATTACGCGGGGCCGATAATACGGAGCGTGACCCTTCGCAGGGTTATTATGCCGTGCAGGAACCCTATGGCAATGGGTGGTCTGACGATAGCAGCGATGATGACTATGACTATGACTATGACGATGATGATGCCATTTCCCGGTCCGGCAATAACCGGTCACGCGCTTCGCGCCCCGATTACGACCGGTGGGCTATGCAGCTTGGCAGTATTGACGAGCGTTTTCGTCAAGAACAGCGCCGCAGGGAAAAAATGTGGCACCCGCGCTTTTGGCGCGGGCGGCGCAAATTATGGTGGTTTTCACGGATAATCGCATTCGGATTGGGGCTGCTGATCCTGATCATCGCATGGCTGGCGATCACCACGCCGCTGTCCAAATCGCTGGAGCCGATTGCGGACCCGCAGATCACTCTGCTGGCCGCGGATGGGACACCGATTGCGCGCAACGGCGCCATTACCGACGCGCCAGTGGATGTTTCCGCCTTGCCGGATCACGTGGTTGAGGCGTTTCTGGCGATTGAGGACCGGCGGTTCTATAGCCATTGGGGTGTCGATCCGCGCGGCGTAGCACGGGCGGTATTTAAGGGTGTTGGCGGGGGAAGCACGATCACTCAACAGCTCGCCAAATTCACTTTCCTGACGCCGGAACAGACCTATACCCGCAAGGCACGCGAAATGTTGATCGCATTCTGGCTGGAGACGTGGCTGACGAAGGAAGAAATTCTCGAACGCTATCTCTCCAATGCGTATTTTGGGGATAATGTCTATGGACTGCGCGCGGCATCGCTCCATTTTTTCTATCGCAAGCCCGAAAATCTGAAACCTGAACAGGCGGCGATGCTGGCCGGATTGGTGCAGGCGCCGTCACGGTTCAATCCGGTGAAACATTTCGGCCGGGCGGAAAAACGCCGCGCGATGGTGGTCAGCGCAATGGTGGCAGCGGGGTATATTACCCAGGCCGAGGCGGATGAAATGCCAGTGCCAAGGCTGGACGTCCGCACGGTTGATGACCTGCCAACCGGCACCTATTTTGCTGATTGGGCGTTGCCGGAGGCGCGCAAATTGACTGCGCAGGGCTATGCCCGGCAAACCATCACCACCACGCTCGATTCGCGGCTGCAGACTATCGCACGCAGAACGGTTGCGCGTGCGCGCCTGGGTGATGCGCAAGTCGCATTGGTGGCCATGCGACCGGACGGCGAAGTCGTCGCCATGATTGGCGGGAAGGATTATGCCAACTCCCCATTTAACCGGGCAACGCAGGCCAAGCGGCAACCGGGATCGACATTTAAATTGTTTGTCTGGCTGGCGGCGCTGGATGCGGGAATGGAGCCCGATGATGTGATCGATAATAGCGCGATCGAGGCGGGAGGTTACCGGCCGAAAAATGCAGGCGAGAAATATTCTGCTACGATTACTTTGGGTGACGCGTTCGCACGGTCGAGCAATGTTGCGGCAGTGCGCCTATTCAACCAGCTCGGCGATGAGGCTGTGGTCACGATGGCGCGGGCTTACGGGATCACTTCCAAGCTGCCCTATGGCGATCCCAGCTTGGCGCTGGGAACATCATCGGTAACATTGCTGGAATTGACCGCCGCCTATGCCGGTGTGGCGGGAAACGCATATCCGGTGACACCGCGCGCCTTTGCCGCAGAAAAGGAAGGCTGGTTCGATTGGCTGTGGGACAGAGCAGACAGCATGCCGGGCTCTGACCATGAAGCTATGGAACGTATGCTGCGCGACACCGTCAATGGGGGGACGGGCCGCGCCGCCATGCTATCGATCCCCAATTTTGGCAAGACGGGCACGAGCCAGGATAACAGAGACGCACTTTTTGTCGGCTATGCAGGCGAGGGCTCAAACCGGTTGGTGGTTGGCGTGTGGGTCGGCAATGATGACAATTCACCGCTCGACGGTGTCACTGGCGGCAGTTTACCGGCACGGATATGGCGTGATTTTATGCGCCAGGCCAGCGGTAAACCGCCTGCCCGGAGCCGTGCTCCCAAAGCCGATCCGGCTGGGCCGGTCCAACCGATGGACGTGCCAGAGCCGGAAGATATTCCGCTCGGGGACGGCGGCTCTACCTTGCGCGTGCGCGACGGGGAAGGGGTGACGCTATCGACCGAGATCGAAGGCATCCCGCTGGACGTGACGCTGGATGAGAATGGCATCAATGTCGAAAGCGGCGCCCGCGAAAATTGAGTCTTCGGCGAAAATTAAGTCTCCGGCGCGGCCATCAAGATATTCATGATCGCAGTAGCAATGGGCCGGTCGCGGTCGGCCTGCCAAGCTTCGACTGAAATATTTGCATTGCGCCGCCCCAGTTTGGTAATCCGGCCCTTGGCATAGGTTATCTGCTGCTTGCCAGCCGACAAGAATTGAACGGTAATGCTGATCGGTTTCAAACGGTGGACGCGGCCCAGCCTTTCCAGTTCGGCGCGCAGCAGGGCATAGCCAGCGGTTTCCAGAAGACCGCTGGTCGCACCGCCGTGCAAGTGCTGCGGACGGCCTTCGACATCGCCTGAAAAATCAAACGCCAATATCGGTGCCCCATGCTCTTCGCCATCGTAGCGGATGCCGATGGACTGCGCATACGGGGTAAGCGCGGGATATTTGCAAGCACTGTCAGACATTACGCGTATCCCCGCCTATAGTCATGAACACGCCCGCCATTGTCGCAACTGAATCGCCGGGATCACCGTCATGCGCTATCCCGCGCACAAAGGCGGCGGATTTGGTCAGACGGTAACATTCCACATGGGCGATAACCGCAGTCTGGGGCCGGGCGGGGCGCTGATAATCGACGCGCAGATCAAGCGTGGCAATCGCCACAAATGTGCCATGCGTGGTCCAGATGGCCAAGCCTGATGCCATATCGAGCAGACTGATAATCGGGCCGGAGGCGAGAATTTTGCGGTCCACCTCACCTACCAAATCCTCACGCCAGGGCAGTTCAAGATCGACCCAGTTTTCGCCGTGATCGTGATATTGCAGTCCGAGCTTGGCCGAGTGCCCATGACGCAGCAGCAATTTCACGGCCTGGCGAGGATCAAAGCTTTTTTCAGACATGGCCATGCTGCAACCTATAGGATTCCGCCAGCCATTGCATCAATCGCTCCTTGCAAAATGATCGCAGCGGCGTGACTATCAATTTTTTCAGCGCGTTTGCGGCGGCTCATATCCTGTCCGATCATCGCGCGCTCTGCGCTGGTGGTAGACCAGCGTTCATCCCACAGAAGCACCGGCAATTCAAACGCCGCCGCCAGATTACGGGCATAGGCGCGGCTGGCCTGAGCGCGCGGCCCTTCGCTGCCATCCATATTGCGCGGTAAACCAATGACGATCGCCTTGATGCCGCGCTGACGGATTGCTGTGCCCAGGGCATCACGGTCCCGGCCAAATTTCCCGCGCTGCAGCGTGCTGCCTGCCGTGGCGAATTGCCAGCCCGCATCGCAGGTGGCCATTCCGATAGTTTTGGTGCCCAGGTCCAGAGCCAGTAACGCGCCCCCTTCGGGTAATGCATCACGCATCTCATTCGCGCTATCGGTAATCATGCGGCCACTCAGGGCTGCGCCGACATGGAGCGGACCCGCGCAACCACGCCTTGCTGCACATTTTTCCAAAACAGCGGAATATCATAGACGTGGTAATTATTACCAGGCAGCACATAATTGCCCATTTCGGGCGGCGGACCAATGAGAAGCAAACCGCGGTCATCACATGTCGCAGGTACGGCACCGGGTAAAAGCGCCCCCGTTTGGAAACCGTCTTCAGGTACCAGAGTGCCGAGGTTTTGAGCACTGTCGGCAGCACCGCCGACGCCGCCCGTCAACGGATTGGTGCACAATATCTTGCTATCGCCGCGCGGCTGCCCATCAAAGCCGGTAGAAGTCTGATAGGCTTCCAGCACCTGCGAAGGATCGGCGGGCTCGGCGTAGCTCGACCATGCCATCAGGCAGCCCGATTGCTGCGCGGTGGCGCAGGCGGGGATGCCAAGCAATGGCAGGTCGTGTTCGACCGATACTGGCCAGCCAACGGCATAGGCGGCAGCCAGTCGTTCCTTGACAGGCGAGCGGGCGACCTCTTCTTTCAGCAATCGCAGCAAATGGACGCTGCCTTGGCTATGACCGGCCAGCACGATCGGCGTGTCCGGTTCAACCGAAGACAGAAAAAACTCATACGCAGCTTTGACATCGGCATAGGCAGCATTCAGCGCGCCGGTTGCATCCTCGCTTTCGGCCAGAAACGCGCCAAATGTGGCCTGCCGGTAACGCGGCGCCCAGATTTCGCTCGCCTGATTAAACGGACTGGCCATACCGCGAACATAGATGCGCGCGATACGCTGCGATTCTTCATCGTCCAGCGGCGCATTCCAGTTGGCGCGATCAAGATAGCTGGTCGGATGGATGAAAAAGACCGCGAAATCGGGTGCGGGCTCTGGCGGATTGCCTGGAACGGGGAGCCCATCCGCGCCGCTCTGTATGGCCGGTTGCCAGCGCGCCGGGTCGCTTGTGCCAATACCCGGGCGCGAAAACCACATGGCGGGATCCTGATAGGCGTTTCGCTCCAGCGGTTGCTGCTCGACGAAATCGGCGCTGGGCACCATTGCAAGTTCGGTCAGCTCTTTTGACCAGATCGCCAAAATCACTGCGCCGAAAAAGACCAGAACGATGATTGTAGCGATGAAATAGAGAAATTTACGTGCCACTATCAGCCTCCAACACCCGGTCATCCTCCGCCTGGTTACGCGCCGCCCGGCGTTCCAGAGCGACTTTCAGCATTGCCAGCATGGGATCGGCCAGAAACAAACCGAGGATACCGAACAATATGCCCATAATTAGCTGCCCGGTCAGTACCACTGCCGGAGCCAGATCGACTGTCTTCTTGGCGATCAGCGGGATAATCACATAGCCATCGAACGTCTGTACCAGAAAATAGACAAAAATCGTATAGAGTCCCATTTCCGTTCCGCCGGAGAAACCCACCAGAACCATCAATGCCCCCGCAATCAAAGCGCCCAAATTGGGAATGAAAGCGAGCAATCCGGTCAAAATACCAAGCAGGGCAGCCATCGGCACGCCGTACCAGGCAAGCAGGGCCCAAGTGAAGATCCCCTCAAACACCATCCCGATCAGGCGGCCAGCCATCAACCGCCGCATGGTGAAAGCCATCTGCGATACTGTTTCGTAAAACCCGTCGCGCCGATTGCGAACGATCAGCCAGGCAACCCCGCGCTCATATAGTTTGGGTTCCATCGCCAGATAGATGCCGATGATGGTGATCAGCAGAAGGGTGGTCAGGCCGCCGAAAATCCCTCCGAGCGCGCGCGTCAGCGTGCCGACACCGCTTAGGAGATTGGTCGCTAAACCCTGAATATCAGCCGGATCGATGGCAAAACCCTGACTTTGCGCCCATGCCAGCGCGCGCGTGACCTGCCGTTCAACGATTGACGGTAATTGTGCAGCTTCCTGCGATATCTGCGTCCCGGCATAGGTCGCCAGCCAATAAAAAAAGCCGATCGTCAAAATCAGGATCAGCAATACGCGCCAGGGCCGGCCAATCGGCAATATCCGGCCGATGAGACGCGCACCGCCATCAATCATGGCAGCAAACACCATCGCCCCGAAAAGCACCAATAATGACTGCGAGATATAAATGGCCAGCAGAATCAGCCCGATCACTGACGACCAAACGAAGGCCCGTTGCGCTTCGAAGCGTAATTCTGGGTTCAGGATACGCGATGGGCTGGTGCCGAGATCGGGATTGTCCTGCTTATTCATTGTGAGACGCCTTCTTCTGCAATCGCCGGGCGCAATGTCGACCATGCCCGGTCGCTACGCAAGGAACTGAACCAGGTCGACGGGTTCCAGCTCGTCGTTCCATCGAGTGAGAATGTGATAAATTCGGCTCGGCCGCCGACATTCTGCAACGGCACAGGTCCGCCCAGACCGTCGGCAAAAGCCTCGGCGCGGCTATCGGCGGAATGATCGCGATTGTCGCCCATCATGAAAATATGCCCGTCGGGAATGGTGATCTCGGCGAAATTATCGAGCGGGTCTTTTTCATGGTCGATCACGAGATAGCTTGCACCATTGGGTAATGTCTCCCGGTAGACAGGAACTTCATACGCTTTCGCGCCATTGTCGAGCGTGACCAGATATCGCTGGAAATAGCCCAGGCATTGCAGGCCGGAACAGATTTGCTGCGCATCATACGGTAGCCTAACCGGCGGTTCGACAGTCCGCGGCACTTGCGTGCCATTGAGTATGATCCGGCCATTTTCCACGGCAATCCGGTCCCCCGGCAAAGCGACCACCCGTTTGATGTAATCCTCGTCGCGTGTCGGCGGCACGGCAATAACGATATCGCCATAGGCCGGGTCAGCACCCCAAATCCGCGTATCGCTGCGCGGGAGGACGTGGAACGATGCCGACACCCATGACCAGCCATAGGGGTATTTGGTCACCACCAGCCGGTCACCCACCATCAGATTGGGCAGCATCGATGTGCTGGGAATGAAAAATGGTTTCGCAACGATACTGTGGAATGCCAGCACGGCCAGCAGCATGAGAAACAAGCCGCGAAATTCCGCAAACCAGTTGATGGTTTCGGCGTTTTCGCCAGGGGTATCAGATGGTTGGGTCACGGTGAGAATATCGAAGCTCTATATATGTGAAGGCTGGGTACTCCGCGTTTATGGGCGGACCGGAACTGCTTCGATGATCACGAATGCCTGGGCCCAGGGATGATCATCGGTGAGAGTGAGATGAATCACCGCTTCATGCCCGGGCGGCGTCAGTTCCGCAAGCCTGTCTGCCGCGCCATTGGTCAGGGCCAGCGTGGGCGCGCCCGATGGTGCGTTCACCACGCCTATATCCTTCATATAAACGCCGCGATAAAACCCTGTGCCGACGGCTTTGGAAAAGGCTTCCTTGGCCGCGAACCGTTTGGCATATGTGCCAGCGCGCGTGTACGGGCGTTTGGCTGCTTTGGCGCGCTCAATTTCGGTAAAGCTGCGGCGTTCAAACCGTTCGCCGTGCCGGTCGAGAGCTTTGGCGATACGCTCTATATTACACAGATCCGAACCGAGGCCGATAATCACCGCGCTTCGTCCATCAATTGCCGCATCTTTCTGACGGCATGTTCCAGGCCGGTGAAAACCGCCTCGCCAATTAGATAATGGCCGATATTGAGTTCGGCCAGTTGCGGTATCGCGGCGATCGGTTGCACATTCTCATATGTCAGGCCATGACCGGCATGGGGCTCGATACCGTTTTTGACTGATAAAGCCGCCATGTCAGCAATGCGCCTCAGCTCGGCTTCCAGCGCGGCGGCATCTCCATCGATAAAAGCATGGGCATACTCGCCGGTGTGAAATTCGACAATATCCGCGCCCAGCCGCATCGCAGCCTCCAGCTGGCGGGCGTCTGCCTCGATGAACAGGCTGACCCTGATATCGGCATCCTTCAGGCGCGATACGATCGGCGCGAGGCGGTTGTGCTGACCTGCTGCATCCAGCCCGCCTTCAGTCGTGCGCTCTTCGCGGTTTTCGGGAACGATGCATGCCGCGTTGGGCAAATGCCGCAACGCAATCGACAGCATTTCGTCTGTCGCGGCCATTTCCAGATTGAGCGGCAAGTCGGTTGCAGCCTGAATGCGCTTCAGGTCATCATCGCGGATGTGGCGGCGATCTTCGCGGAGATGCGCAGTTATGCCATCCCCGCCAACCGCGGCGACGATTTGCGCCGCGCGCACGGGATCGGGATGCGCACCGCCGCGTGCATTGCGGATGGTGGCAACGTGATCGATATTCACGCCAAGGCGCAAAGCGTTGCGCGTATGGGCATTCATGGTGCGCACGTCATGCACTTACTTGCGGCTCCCCGGTTTTGTGACTGGAATGGCAGCCAGTTCCATCGGTATTTCATCATCGGCATATGTCGGGAAGGTTATCTCTAGCAAAGCGAAATAGGGCACGTCGAACGTCGCTGCGCCGCCG
This sequence comes from Pontixanthobacter sp., assembly GCF_049682855.1. NCBI lineage: Bacteria > Pseudomonadati > Pseudomonadota > Alphaproteobacteria > Sphingomonadales > Erythrobacteraceae > Pontixanthobacter > Pontixanthobacter sp. The sequence goes on from NZ_JBAUIK010000007.1 coordinate 85,156, forward strand.
GTACGATTGACGATGGATACCAGCGCAAGGACCTCGCCGCCAGCCGCCTGGACCGCTCTGATCGCCTCGCGCGATGACAGGCCTGTGGTGACAACGTCTTCAACCAGAACGACCTTGGCTCCCTGTTTGAGCGCGAAACCGCGGCGGAACTCAAATGTTCCCTCCGGCCGTTCCAGAAATATCGCCTCTTTACCCAAAGCCCGGCCCATCTCGTGACCGATAATTATGCCGCCCATCGCCGGCGACACAACCGTATCAATCTGGCTGCGCAATTCGCGCGGTATTTTTGCGGCAAGTCCCGCTGCGATTCGGCTGGCGCGCATCGGGTCCATAAGTGCCCGCGCGCATTGCAAATAATGCCCGCTATGCCGACCGGAGGAGAGCAGAAAATGTCCTTCCAGAAGGGCGTCACTGGCTCGGAATTCGGAGAGTACGTCTTCTTCAGTCATCGGCAATACTCCGGTAAATCGGTGGAAACTTGTTCGTTTGGCAACACCGGTTGCGGATTTTTCTCCTAGAACCGCTTGAGACAGCGGGCAAGCGTGCGTATAGGCACAATCGGAAAGCCCCATATTAAGGGGGTGAGGTAAGGGCAGAGATTGCGATGTCCTGTAACGAACAGAGAGCTGTGTGCTAATGAATTTCGGTGATCGGTCCATGCGGGCTTTACGGATGTTAACCACGCTGTGTGCGGCAATGTTGGCCGCGCTCGCGCCGCAGGTCGCTCTGTCGCAAGACGCTGTAACGGTAACGGATGCACCGGGCACCGTGGCGCCTGCCCAGGCGGCTGAGGCCGATGTCGTCGTTACGGAGGCGGCTGGCCCGGACGCGGCATATGAACCGCTCGGCCCCGAATGGATCAAGGGGCAGCCGACATCATTTGAAGATGATGCGGCTGGCTCGATGACGTTCCAGGACCAGTTTTCGTCCAATGGCGATTATGCCCTGTGGATGCATGATGCGATATTACTGCCGGTGATCACGATCATCAGCCTGTTTGTGCTGGGTCTGCTGCTGTGGGTAATCGCGCGGTATCGCCGCAGGGCAAATCCGGTTCCTTCAAAGACCACGCACAACACTCTGGTTGAAGTGGTCTGGACATTGGTCCCCGTCCTGATCCTGGTCGGGATCGCAATTCCGTCCATCACCCTTCTTGCGCGCCAGTATGAGACGCCGCCGGAAGAGGCGGTGACGATCAAGGCGATCGGTTACCAGTGGTATTGGGGTTATGAATATCCTGATAATGGCGGCTTTGAAGTCGTCTCCAACATGCTGAGCAATAGTGAAGCGATTGCCAATGGCGAGCCTGCCTTGCTGGCGGTTGATAACCGCATGGTTGTGCCGGCGAATACACCGCTTCGAATTCAGACGACCGGTGCCGATGTGATCCACGCATTTTCTGTCCCATCGCTGTGGTTCAAGATTGACGCGGTACCCGGCCGGTTGAACGAGCGGATGCTGACGATCGACGAGCCGGGCATTTATTACGGGCAATGTTCTGAACTGTGCGGTGTGAAGCACGGCTTTATGCCGATCGCTGTCGAGGCATTGCCGCGCGACAAGTGGGAAGCATGGGTTCGCTCGCAGGGCGGCACTGTCGCTGGTGATGAACCTGCGGTAGCTGAACAGGCTGATACGGCGGCGCCCGCTGCGGATGCCGCTGCCGATACCGAGAGTGAGGTCGCGGGTGAGGAAGCTGCACCGGCAGTATAGCTGCTGGCCGCTGCCGAAAATATAGAATTACGCCGAAACGCATATTGAGGTTTGATACAACATGGCAACAACAGCCGAAACATTTCCAGCACATAGCGACGATCATGCGCATGATGCTGACCATAAGCCCGGCTTCTTTGCGCGCTGGTTCATGTCCACGAACCACAAAGATATCGGTACGCTGTATCTGATATTTGCGATCTGTGCGGGCATTATCGGCGGCGCGATTTCCGGTGTGATGCGGATGGAATTGGCAGAGCCTGGTATTCAATATCTGGGTGCTGTTGTGGAATTGATGGGCGGCGAATCGGCCATCGATCAAAATCTTCACATGTGGAATGTCCTAATCACGGCGCACGGTCTGATCATGGTGTTCTTCATGGTTATGCCCGCCATGATTGGCGGTTTTGGTAACTGGTTTGTGCCATTGATGATCGGTGCGCCCGACATGGCGTTCCCGCGGATGAACAATGTGTCATTCTGGCTGACAGTGGCCGGTTTCGCCAGCCTGATGTTCTCCATGTTTGTACCCGGCGGATCCGGTAATGGTGCCGGGGTTGGCTGGACGGTCTATGCACCGCTTTCCACATCGGGCTCGACCGGCCCGGCGGTTGATTTCGCAATCTTTGCGCTTCACCTGGCCGGTGCTGGCTCAATTTTGGGCGCAACCAATTTTATCACCACCATCTTTAATATGCGCGCGCCAGGCATGACGCTGCATAAAATGCCGCTGTTCGTATGGTCGGTTCTGGTCACGGCGTTCCTGTTGCTTCTCGCTCTGCCGGTTCTGGCTGCGGCGATCACCATGCTGCTGACGGACCGTAACTTCGGCACGACATTCTTCGATCCGGCGGGCGGCGGTGACCCGGTTCTCTACCAGCATCTGTTCTGGTTCTTCGGCCACCCTGAAGTCTATATCATGATCCTGCCCGGTTTCGGGATGGTCAGTCAGATTATTGCGACCTTCAGCCGCAAGCCGATCTTTGGTTACCTCGGTATGGCCTATGCGATGGTTGCCATCGGTGTGGTCGGCTTCATCGTGTGGGCGCACCACATGTATACGACTGGCCTGGACGTAAATACGAAAATGTATTTCACCGCTGCGACGATGGTTATCGCGGTGCCGACCGGGGTTAAGATATTCAGCTGGATCGCGACAATGTGGGGCGGCTCGCTAGAGTTCAAATCGCCGATGGTATGGTCACTTGGTTTCATTTTCCTGTTCACCGTTGGCGGTGTGACCGGCGTGGTACTGGCCAATGGCGGCATCGATGATAACCTCCACGATACATATTACGTGGTGGCGCATTTCCATTATGTTCTGTCGATGGGTGCGGTGTTCTCGCTATTTGCCGGATTCTATTACTGGTTCCCGAAAATGAGCGGCCGGATGCACAGCGAATTTCTGGCGCAACTGCACTTCTGGGTGTTCTTCGTCGGGGTGAACATCATCTTCTTCCCGCAGCATTTTCTTGGCATGAACGGCATGCCGCGCCGGATTCCTGATTACAATGAATCCTTCGCTTTCTGGAACGAGGTATCCTCTTACGGTTATGCGGTGATGGGGGCGTCCATGCTGATCTTCTTTGCCAACCTGATATATGCCTACACAGCGGGCAAGAAGGCAGCGGATAATCCTTGGGGAGAGGGGGCAACCACACTTGAATGGACATTGTCCTCACCGCCGCCTTTCCATCAATTTGAAACTCTGCCGGTGATCACTGATAAGAATGACTATCATGATCACCGTCCGGTCAGCGCATAGGCGTTGCCGCTTCCCCAACGGAAGCAAGGAATGTTCATACTTGGAGGGGCGCAGCGGAAACGCTGTGCCCCCTTTGGCAAAAATTCAGTTGAAAGGCCGTGCGCCCTGTAATGACCGTCACCACAACCTCCTCGGGACATATTCTGCCGGCTGATTGGCGCGACTTTTATGCGTTGACCAAGCCGCGCGTTATGACATTGGTGATTTTCACTGGTATTTGCGGTCTGGCTGCGGCGCCTGGCAGCATTCATCCGATCTTGGGGTTCACCGCGATCCTGTGTATCGCACTGGGCGCTGGCGGCTCGGCGGCACTGAACCAGTGGTGGGAAGCCGATATAGATGCGGTAATGAAGCGGACATCCAGGCGTCCATTGCCAGCAGGCCGTATGAACCCGGTTGACGCACGCGATTTCGGCATAGCCATTTCTGCTGCATCGGTTGGTATCATGGGCCTCGCGATTGGCTGGCTCGCGGCAGCTATTCTGGCTGTGGCGATTTTCTATTATGCTGTCATTTATACGATCTGGCTGAAGCCGCGTACACCGCAGAATATTGTGATAGGCGGCGGTGCGGGGGCATTTCCGCCCATGATCGGCTGGGTCGCGGTGACCGGCGATGTCACGATTATGCCGATCCTGCTATTTGCCATTATCTTTTTCTGGACACCGCCGCATTTCTGGGCGCTCGCCCTGTTCGTACAGAGCGATTATTCTAAAGCGGGCATCCCGATGATGCCGGTGGCAAAAGGGGCCGCTGCGACGCGCCGGCAGGTTCTGATTTACAGCATCATGCTGGTGCCAATCGCTGCAGCCCCGTGGTTTGTGGGCGGTACCGGCGCGCTGTATGGGGTGATTGCGCTCGCGTTATCGCTAATATTCTTGGCCCTGTCAGTGCCGGTTGCCTTCCGCACGGCCACGCCAGAGGATATGATGAAGCCTGAAAAGCGGCTTTTTGCGTTTAGCATTGTCTATCTATTTGCGCTGTTTGGTGCGCTGGTTTTGGACCGCGTGGCAGATTACCAGAATTGGCCCATTCCCGGAGTAACGCTATGACCCCCGAAGAAGACGCCGAATATCGTCGCCGCCAGAAAGGCCGCAACCTTGTGATCGGCGGCGTATTGCTGTTTTTTGTCGTGCTGTTTTATGCCATTACCATCGTACGTATCGGAGATTGAGCTGTGACAACGGCTACGCTTGAACAGAAAAATGTGAGAGTTGGCATATACGCGTTTATGGGCGCATTGGCGATGCTCGGCATGGGGTATGCTGCGGTCCCGTTATATGATCTGTTCTGCCGTGTGACCGGCTTTGGCGGAACCACGCAGAAAGCCACCGAAACAGAGGCAGAGATTGCCGCACGCCTGGCACAAAGCGGCGCAACGCGGCCAATTTCGATCCGGTTTGATGCATCCACGGCGCGCGATGTGCCGTGGTCTTTCCGGCCTGAGCAAGTGACCGATAGAGTGCAAATTGGCCAACGCGATCTGGCCTTTTACACTGCACGTAATGACAGCGACGTGCCCATCACAGGCACCGCAACGTTCAATGTCGAGCCAGAGCAGACCGGACGCTATTTCAACAAGATCCAGTGCTTTTGCTTTACCGAACAGACATTGCAGCCCGGCGAGTCGATCCGGATGCCGGTTCTATATTATGTTGATCCGGCAATTTTGGATGACGATAACACCAAAGACGTGGAGCAGATCACGTTAAGCTACACCTTCCACAAATCTGCCAATGCTCCCGAAAATCAAGCGCCGTAAGGCTGGACCAAACGTGCCCGGCTCATTATGAGCAATACCGGGCGAACATCAGATAATGTTCTGACAGAACGAGAGAATTCATGGCTGGTACGAAAAACCACGATTATCATATCTTAGCACCTGACATCTGGCCGTTTGTCGGATCGGTTTCCGCTTTGGTGTTTACCACCGGGATGGTGCTGTTCATGCATGAAATGGCCAGTGCGCATCTGGTGCTCGGCCTGGGTATCGCGGGATTGATTGCAACCTTTTTCAGCTGGTTTGCCAATATTGTCCGGGAAGCGGAAAGCGGCGATCATACACCGGTCGTGCAGCTCCATATGCGCTACGGCATGATCCTGTTTATTGCCTCTGAAGTCATGTTTTTCGTCGGCTGGTTCTGGGCGTGGTTCGATTTTGCACTTTTCCCCGCGCCGCTGGAATATGTTGATGGTGTGACGACGAGCCTGTTTGGCCAAGAGGGTGAAAGCCTTGCGCGAACATTCCCGCCAGCCGGCCTGGAAGTGCTTGATCCGCTGGATTTGCCTTTGCTCAACACGCTGATCTTGTTGTGCTCGGGCACCACTGTCACTTGGGCGCACCATTCGCTGATCCAAGGGGACCGGGACGGTCTCAAGAAAGGCCTTTGGGCGACGATTGCACTGGGCGTTCTGTTCACGGGTATTCAGGCCTATGAATATACCCACGCGCTCAGCGCATATAGCTTTGGCGGGAATACTTACAGCTCCGGCTTTTACATGGCGACGGGATTCCACGGTTTCCACGTTTTGATCGGCACTATCTTTTTGGCCGTATGTCTGTTCCGGTCTTACAAGGGCCATTTCACCCCGCGTCAACATTTCGGTTTTGAAGCGGCAGCGTGGTATTGGCACTTTGTCGATGTCGTGTGGCTGTTCCTGTTTATTGCAGTGTATATCTGGGGCGGTTGGGGCGCACCGATCCATTAAGTGACTGGTCGCACATGACATCAGAACGATCTGATCCGAAAGGGCAGTCCGGCATCCAGTCGAATTGGCGATTGCTTTCGTCAAAGACCGGATTGGGGGCTGCCCTTTTCGGTTCATGTCCCAAATGCGGGGCGCAGACCCTGTTTGCAGGTGTCGCGCAATTTGCCCCCAAATGCGGCGTCTGCTCATTAGAGTATAGCCAGTTCAATGTGGGAGATGGCCCGGCCGGATTTCTCACTCTCATTATCGGCGCAATCATTGTCGGGCTCGCATTGTGGCTCGAAGTCAGCTGGGCACCGGCATTCTGGGTTCACGCTGTGCTGTGGATACCGCTGACTTTCTTGATGGTGATCGGCGGATTGCGGATCGCGAAAGCGGCGTTGCTGTTTGCCGAATATAGCCGCAACGCACGCGAGGCCGGCAGCGGCGATTTATGATCAGGACCGTTCCGATTATTCCCACGCTGCTGGTGCTGCTGTGCGCGGTGATCATGGTGGCGCTGGGGATCTGGCAATTGGGCCGTGCGGAGGAAAAAAACGCCCTGCTGGCGCGTTACCAATCAATTAGTGCAGATGCGCCAGCGGTTCCTTACCCGTCCGGTGATGCAGCGATGGAAGCAGCACTTTATCGCACGACCATGATTGATTGCCCGGATATCATTAATATCCGTAGCACTGCCGGTACCAATGCTGTCGGAGTAAAGGGCTGGGCGCATATTGCCGAGTGCGCACTGGGCGGCGGGCGGACTGCCGAGGTTGCGCTGGGCTGGTCGCGTAACCCCAATGCCCCTGAATGGCGCGGCGGCACGGTAACGGGAATATTGGCACCGGGCGGCAAGATTATCGCTGACCCGGCGCTCGCCGATCTCGGTCCGCTGGCCAAACCCGATCCCGCCGATTTGCCCAACAACCATCTCGCCTATGCCGGGCAGTGGTTTCTGTTCGCTCTCACGGCGCTGATTATCTATGGTGCGGCGCTGCGGCGGCGCGCACGGTTGCATTAAGGGCAGCAAAGCTATGCGCGGATAAAGCCGGGCTGACTTGCCCCCCGCCGCGCGCGCCGCTAACCGCGAGATATCATGCACTATATTTCCACACGCGGCGCTGCGCCGGTTCTTGATTTTGAAGGGGTTACGCTGGCCGGTCTGGCGAGCGATGGCGGGCTGTATGTGCCGCAGGAATGGCCGCATTTCAGCGAGGCCGAGATTGCCGATATGGCAGGATTGCCTTACGCCGAACTGGCGGCGCGGATTATGACCCCGTTTGTCGGGAATAGCCTCAGTGCGGATGAACTCAGCGATCTGTGCGGACGCGCCTATGGCCGGTTTTCGCACGCTGCGGTCACCCCGCTAAGGCAATTTGACGAGCAGCAGTGGCTGCTGGAACTGTTCCACGGACCGACCCTGGCATTCAAGGATGTCGCTTTGCAGTTGCTAGGCTTGCTGTTCGAGACATTTCTGGAGCGCAGCGGCGGGCATCTGACCATCGTTGGCGCGACCAGCGGCGATACCGGCTCGGCCGCGATCGACGCAGTTGCCGGGCGTGACGGGATCGATATTTTCATGCTCCATCCTAAAGGCCGGATCAGCGACGTTCAGCGCCGCCAGATGACGACGGTGCTGGCGCCCAATGTCTACAACATCGCCATTGATGGCAGTTTTGACGATGCCCAGGCGTCGGTGAAACGGATGTTTACCGATACTGATATGAATGGCCGGTTCCGTATCAGCGCCGTCAATTCCATTAACTGGGCGCGGCTGATGGCGCAAATCGTCTATTATTTCGCCGCCGCGCTGCAACTGGGCGCGCCGCATCGCAAGATCGCTTTTTCCGTCCCGACGGGAAATTTCGGCGATGTGTTTGCGGGCTATGTCGCGGCGCAAATGGGTCTGCCGATTGAGCGCCTGATTGTCGCAACCAATGTGAACGACATTCTTCACCGCGCGTTTGCCAATGGCGATTATTCTGCCGGCAGCGTCACGGCCACAGCGGCGCCGTCTATGGATATCCAAATCAGTTCCAACTTCGAACGGTTATTGTTCGATGCGGGCGGGCGTGATGCTGGCGCGATGGCGCAGCAAATGCGCAGTTTTGAACACAGCAAAACGATGCAGCTCACCAATGCGCAGCGTCAGCATGCCGCCAGTCTGTTCACCAGCGCCCGGGTCGATGCGGACGCCATGTCGCAAGCGATGCGGTGGGCGAATGATGCATGCGGAGAAGTCATCGACCCGCATACCGCGATTGGATTACATGCAGCGCGGGCGGTTGAGCTTCCCTCTTGCGTCCCGGTAGTGACCCTTGCGACGGCGCATCCGGCGAAATTTCGTGATGCGGTCGAACGCTCCACAGGCACGCGCCCTAATCTGCCGGCCCGGGTCGGCGATCTGTTCGCCCGCGAGGAACGCTATGATGAATTGAGCGGCGATTACGCCGCACTCACCGACTATGTTTCTAAGCGGGCAACCGGGTCACAATAATGGCGCAGCTGCGTCCACACGCTGTAATGATGGCTGGCCATGCATGGGATGATTACGGGCTGGTCGATAGCGGGCACGGGCGCAAGCTGGAACGCTATGGCAGCTACCGCTTCATCCGGCCCGAACCGCAGGCCATGTGGCAACCCAGGCTTGGTGAGTGGGATGCGCATGGCGAATTCGTACCGGGTTCTGATGAGGATGGCGGTGGGCGTTGGCGGTATGACAAACCTGTGCCGCAGGATGGCTGGCCGCTCAGATGGCGCGCGGTGGATTTTACCGCGCAATGTACACCGTTCCGGCATTTGGGTTTCTTTCCCGATATGGCACCGGTGTGGGAATGGATGCGCAGCCAGCTGGACGGCGAAGATGATGCCGAGACACTCAATCTGTTTGGCTATACCGGGGTGGGCAGTCTGGCCTTGTCCCAATGCGGCAAAGTCACGCATGTCGATGCATCCAAGAAGTCAGTGGCGCAGGCGCGCGAGAACGCGGCGCTGGCCGGAATGGAGGATCGCCCGATCCGCTGGCTGGTTGATGATGCCGCGAAATTTGCCGCGCGCGAGGTCCGGCGAGAGCGCCGCTATGACGGAATCATCCTCGACCCGCCGAAATTCGGGCGCGGACCCAAGGGAGAAACGTGGCGGTTGGAACAGGATTTGCCCGATCTGGTATCCGATTGCCGCCAATTGCTTGATGCGAATAGCCGCTTCCTGTTCCTCACCGTATATGCCGTGCGCATGTCCAGCCTTGCTTTGGGCGGATTATTGAACGAGATTTTTGCCGATTTGCCCGGCGTGATCGAGCATGGCGATCTATCCGTGCAGGAGGAGGGTGAGCACGGCCGTTTTCTGCCCACGGCAATCTTCGCGCGTTGGAGCAATCCCAGCTAAGGAACCGATATGGCCGATTCGCTCATTCTAGAAGTTGCTGACCTTGAACATGACGTCCTGACGGGGATTTATTCGGAGGAAACAGGCAAGCCGCAGCCGCTGCGGATCACCATTCAGGCGAAAATCGCCATTGCTGATCGGTATGATCCCGACACGCCGCTTGAAGCCAGCAAGAACTATATGGATTTGAAAGCGGCCGCGACCGACCTGCTTCCACACGGCGTGCATTTCAAATTGATAGAAGCTCTGGCCGATCACATCTGTACCACATTGATGGACGGTGATGACCGGATCGAAGCGGTTACGATCAAAATCGTGAAGCTTGCCATCGCCGAAGCGGATGAGAAAATTGGCATAACCATGACGCGTGAGCGGCGCTGAGCCCCGGATGCAAGACGTTGTGCATATTGAGACTTTGCCAGACGGCGCGCTGGACGCAGCCAGCGAATTTGCGCTGCGATGGCTTCCAAAACTGCGGGAGCGCATTGGCCAGCACGGCAGCATTGTGATAATCTTGCCGCCGGCGGATATCGATCACACGGATTGGCGCCGCGCGGTGATACGCGATTTTGCGCGCGCTTCTGCACCGATGCGGGTCAATCTGATCGGCGGCGGAACAGACCGCGCGCGCGCCGCAACACTGGCCTATCTTGAGGGCGCAGCAGGCGTGACCGGCCAGTATCTACCGCTCACTGACGAATCAACGTGACACGGCGCTTGTCATGACCCCGCCTCTGCCGCTGATTGACCAATTCAACCGTCAGATAACCTATCTGCGGTTATCGGTGACTGATCGCTGCGATTTGCGCTGCACCTATTGTATGCCGGAAAAGATGCAGTTTCTGCCGCGCGCAGAAGTGCTCAGGCTGGAAGAGCTGTATGATCTGGCGCGCGGTTTCATGGATCGCGGTATCACCAAAATTCGTCTGACCGGCGGTGAGCCGCTTGTTCGGCGTGATGTCATGCAATTGATCACTGCGCTGGGGCGTCATGTCGGTAACGAACTTGAAGAATTGACGCTCACGACCAATGCAACCCAGCTCGCCCGGCATGCAGCGGATTTGGCCCTGGCCGGAATACGCCGTGTAAATGTGTCGCTTGATACGCTCGACCGGCAGACATTCGCCCGCCTTACGCGGCGCGACAGGCTTGATGACGTATTGGCAGGAATTGCTGCTGCGCAGGATGCAGGCATGCAGGTCAAGATCAATACAGTCGCGCTGCGCAATACCAACGAGCGCCAATTGCCTGATCTTATCGCCTGGGCGCATCATTGCGGCTGTGATATCACGCTGATTGAGGCGATGCCGCTGGGGAAGATAGATGAAGACCGTGCCGATCATTATCTGCCGCTGACGGCTGTGCTGGATGATCTTGAACGGCGGTGGACATGTGTTCCCTCCGCCCATGTCACCGGCGGCCCAGCGCGCTATTTTGATGTGGTCGAAACCGGCGGACGGTTGGGCATGATCACGCCGCTTACCAACAATTTCTGCAGCGGATGCAACCGGATCCGGGTCACCGCCACCGGGCAATTATATCCATGCCTGGGCGGCGGAGAAAAGGTCGATCTGCGCGCAGCGTTGCGCTCTGGCGATCCGGCCGGCAATCTGTCGACATCGCTCGATATGGCCATGCGGATCAAGCCGGAAAGGCACGGCTTCCGGATTGATCGGGCCGGGCAAACACCCGCACAGCCGCGTCATATGTCAGTGACCGGTGGCTGATATGACCATCCGCATTGTGTTTCTCGGCCCGCTGGCCGATATCGCACCTGCCCCTGATATGCGGGCGGATGCTCCGCTTGACTGGGCCGGATTGCTCGCGCTGGCGGGTGAAGAATCTGCCCGGCATATGCGCAGCGACAAAGTGCATGTGGCGTGCGCGGGAACAGTGCTCGCAGATAAAACGGCGCTCAATGCGCAAACGGGCGATGAAGTGGCAGTGCTGCCCCCTGTCAGCGGGGGATAGCGCGGATATGATGCGCGACCTCCGGTTAATTGCCAAGCCCTTCGCGTATGATGCGCTGGTCAGCGCCTTTGCCCGATCGAATACCGGCTTTGGCGGGATGTGTACCTTTGTCGGGGAAGTGCGCCGTGACGAGGATGTGCAGGCGCTGGAACTTACCCATTACGAACCGCTCACTCTGCCGGGAATGCACCAGATCGCTGATGCAGCAGAGCAGCGTTTTGCGGTGCTTGGTATTCTGATGGCCCACCGCTTTGGTACCTTATATCCCGGCGAACCGATCGTGTGTGTTTCTGCTGCGGCATTACACCGCCGCGCGGCGATTGATGCAGTGGATTTCTGCATGGATCATTTGAAAAGTGCGGCATGGTTTTGGAAACGCGAATTGCGCGGCGATGGCTGGCATTGGATCGAGCCGCGCAGTGACGATTATACTGCGCTGCAAAAATGGAAATAATTCGGCGAGTTTGATCAAGATCAAAGCGGCGGCGGCATGATCGCGTCACAAGGGGCTTCACAACAAAGGAGCCTCATCATGTCATACCATTTTCTTCGCGATCAGATTGCGCAACGCGCAGCCATCCGCACCAGCGCCGTTCTGGAGAGCGGTGATGCACCGCATCAGGTGGACCGGACCTTTGAACTGCCCCGGTGGATATATGCGATAACAGTGGGGTGTTACCTCGCATTTGTGGCGATCATGGCGGTGGGCTTTTCTTCGCCGGGTCTTACCATCCCAATGATGATTTTCACTCTGTTTATCGTCGCAGGCTTCGGCGTTCCTGCAATCTGGACCCGATTGTCACCCGAACCAGGCGCCAAAGCGATGAATGCGGGCCAATTTCGCCGCTTGGGCATCAGCACTTTAACCGGCAGACTGTCGGCGAGTGAAGCGGCAACGCAAATATTGATTTTGCCGGTTCTGATAGTCCTGTGGGCTGTTGCCGTGGTCATTATCGCCGCATTTGTGTGACAGTGTGGCCGGTCGCCGGCTAAGCGCGCATTCTGCAGGGCTGCTGGTCAGCGCCCCGTCTCAGCAAGCTGCAACAGCAATGCGGGATCGGCTATGTCGATCCCGCGCGCGCCATTCTTGCTTATCGCGCCCTCTTTTTCCAGAATGGAAAGCTGACGACTGACCGTCTCGATGGTCAGCCCGGCCAAGTTGGCGATCTCCCCGCGCGTGAGCGGCAGTTCAAATGAGCGGGCAGGATGACATGGCGAATCGCTCGCTGCTTTTGCGAACGCCATCAGCAAAGCGCCTATTTTCTGTTTCGCGTTACGCATTGCATTGATCGCCAGCAGTTCCCTCGAAGCGTGCACGTCCTCCTGCGTGCGGCGCAACAGGGCGTGCGTGAGGGCGGGGTGCTGTGCCAAAGCGGTGGTCATATCTGCCCGGGCGAACAGGCACAGCTCGCTGGCGCCCAGCGCAACCACGTCATAGCTGGAAAACGGTTTATACAATTCCCCGATAAAGCCGGCGGGGTGGACCAGCGCAAGAATATGCTCATCCCCCGCGGCATCAATCATTCGTATCTTAAGAGCGCCCGAAACCAGCGTCGCGCAGACAGTGTCCTGGTCACCTGCGTGAAACAGCGTTTCGCCGCGCGCCAATTGTCTTTTTCGGCCTTGTGCTGCCAAGGCATCGCGCTCGAGATCACTCAAAACAGAGCAGGCTGCGCTGTCACGAACAGGGCAACTGGCGCAGACCAGGCTCATCGGCGCACTGTATCTCTTAACTGAGCAAGCACGGCATCCTCTGCCTGGACCAGGGCCGTGACGCGTTGCCGGGCTTCGCCGATCTCATCATTCGATTGCAGCGCGGTGGCGGCGCTTGCATAAAACAGATCGAGATCGGCCAGCGCGATGGCGGTCAGGCTGCGCTTGGCCTCCAGATCCGCCAAGGCGACCAGCGCATCCCCGGCAGCATCGCTGCCAATTGGTGCACGCGCGCCGCGTTGGACGGCGCGCCGTGCGGAAGGCGCAGCCTCGATAAACGCCCGATGCGCTGACTGGGCGCGCGATTCGATACCGGCGATCTGGCTGGTCTGCGCGGGGGTAAGCGACGCAGGCGGCGCACTGGCCGGCGGGGGCGCGCCATATGCTGCCGGATTTCGCTCAAAATCGCGAAGCTCCAACGTCGGATAGTCAGCAGTGGTCGCGGTGCACCCGGACAATGCGGCGGCAAGGATACATATGAGGGGGAAGCGGGCCGTTGTGAACATGCCGTCGGTCTTATCACAAACGCATGAATGTTCCAGCGGTGGATGCTGCGGCCAGCCCCTGACTTGCACGTTGACTTGGCTTGGCCTTTCGCTTAACGGGACGTTCTTTCCACAGGGCCGCGTCGGCGGTGCTTTGGGTATGCGGTGTTTTGTAATGAACACAGCACAGCTATTAGATTGAAAGTGATACAACCATGTTCGCAGTAGTGCGCACTGGCGGCAAACAATACCGCGTTGCAGCCGGAGACAAAATCGCAGTTGAGAAGCTGGCTGGTGAAGCCGGTGATACGGTAACGCTGGGCGATGTTCTGCTCGCTGGTGAGGGCGATTCGATTGCAGATGCATCGAAAGTTTCGGTTTCTGCCGAAATTATTGCGCAGGCCCGCAGCGAAAAAGTGGTCGTTTTCAAGAAGCGCCGCCGTCACAACTATCGCCGCAAAGCTGGCCATCGCCAGTCGATGACGCTGCTGCGCATCGTTGGTGTGGGTGACAGCAAAGCGCCTGCCAAAAAAGCTGCCGCTGCGAAGAAAGAGGTTGCACCTGCGGCTGCTGAAGAGAAAAAGGCGCCTGCGAAGAAAGCTCCAGCAAAAAAAGCGGCCCCTAAGGCTGCGGCAGACAAGAAGGCTCCTGCGAAGAAGGCTCCTGCCAAGAAGGCACCCGCTAAGAAAGCGGACTAAGACAGTTTTTTAAAGAGTAAGAGACAATGGCACATAAAAAAGCAGGTGGTTCATCCAATAACGGTCGCGATTCAGCAGGCCGCCGCCTTGGTGTGAAAAAATTCGGTAGCCAGGAAGTGGTTCCGGGCAACATTATCGTGCGTCAGCGCGGTACAAAATTCTATCCAGGTGCCAATGTCGGCATTGGCAAGGATCATACTCTATTCGCCCTATCCGGCGGACGTGTGCGATTCCACGGCGGTAAACAGGGCCGCAAATATGTGTCCGTGGACATGATGGCGGAAGCCGCCGAATAAGTGCGATAGTTCACTTACAGGACTATCCGACAGGATGGTCCGCCGAAATATCGGCAACTCCAGAGGGAGATTGGGTCATCCAGTCTCCCTCTTGTCGTTTCTCCCTCTGACTGTATCGGAAAATTGGGTTTCCGGTGCCACGGATTTGTCATGCAGCGCCTTTACCGGGGCGATGCGGGGCTTGAGGAGAAAGCACCATGTTTCATCGGAGCGAAAGATTGTTCTTACGGCCCGCGTGGCCAGAGGATGCTGATGCGATTTATCGCGGGATTGCCGATGAAGCGGTCGTGCGCAATCTCGCATCCGCTCCGTGGCCCTATCACCCGGCCGATGCCGCCGAGTTTGCACAATTGCCGCATGATGCATCGCATCCGCGCTTCATGGTAACCTTGCCCGAAAGCGGAGAACTGGTCGGCTGTATCGGTATCGATCCGCATGGCGATGATATCGAAATGGGATATTGGATCGCGCGCCGCCACTGGGGACGAGGCTATGCCACTGAAGCGGGGCAGGCTGTTATCGAAATGGCACGGATGATCGGGCGCAAGCGGATTGTTGCCAGCCATTTTGCCGATAATCCGGCATCGGGCAGAGTGCTGCGTAAATTGGGGTTTAGCCCCACCGGTAGTGTCGAGCCGCGCAAGAGCTTGGGGCGGGGTGCACCAGCAGAGGCCATCGGTTACTGCCTGAACCTAGAGATCCCTCAATCGCGACGGGCGGCCTAAATGGCCGCCCGTTTTTGATTAGGTCACTGGGAAGCAGTGCGCGGCGATTACGGGAACACGGGGCGGCAGGACTTCATGCCGGTTCGGCTGGCAGCTGCGCATCTGCATAGGGGCTGCCGGGCAAATTGATCAGAGCGCGATCATCCAGATTCCACGGATGATAGCCCGGCATTAAAATCTTTGACCATTCCCAAAACATGCGCCGCATCATGCCCGGTTTCCACCACAGAAATGCATAGAGCTTGCGCTTGGCCTGCCGCCGAGTGAACCCGTCCTGTTCCAGCAAGCCAATGGCATCGCGGATGCGGTTGCCGAAATATTTGCGGGTAATCAGCACCGCGATCAATGTCTTGACGCGGTACCGTTTCCACCGGCTCCAGTCCTTGGTCGCATGCAGCCAGACATCATAGGTGATGCCTTTATGCTCGATTTCCTCGGTTGCATGCCAGCGCCAGATGTCCGCGGCGACCGGATCGGCCCCTTGCAGATAGCGCGGATCGGACAGCAGATGATGGCTGATGATCGCGGCAAAATGTTCCAGCGCAATGGTGATTGCGAGGTTGAATTCCTTCGGCCGGCCTTCGGTCAGCGCGAGCATCGCCTGAATACCCTGATCGATGCTTTCGACATTGTATCCGTGATCGGATACCAGCCGGTTAAACGCGACATGCTCGCGCGTGTGGTTGATTTCCTGCGCCGTGAAGGCTTTCATTTCTGCGGCGATTTTTGGCGGAACCTGATCGCGGAACATCCGCATCGTATCAATAAAAAACGCTTCGCCGCGCGGCAGGCTGGCGGACACAGAATTGTACCAGGCGGTTGCTACCGGATCGCCCGAATGCCACCAGCGGGGGGTGTTATGAGTGCGATCAAAACGCTGGTTCCGGACGGTCAATCCATGTTCGTCGGGGGTGGCCGATTGAATAGCGGTGAGGGTCTTTGCA
The DNA here is from genome assembly GCF_049682855.1 of Pontixanthobacter sp. Taxonomy (NCBI): domain Bacteria; kingdom Pseudomonadati; phylum Pseudomonadota; class Alphaproteobacteria; order Sphingomonadales; family Erythrobacteraceae; genus Pontixanthobacter; species Pontixanthobacter sp. The sequence goes on from NZ_JBAUIK010000007.1 coordinate 101,544, forward strand.
TCCGGCTTGCCGATCGCGTCCGCCCGTTCTACGTCGATGGATGTCTGTTTATTCATGCTTCACAACCTATTGAGCGGTTTGGTCAATGGCAACACGTAAAAGATTAACCCCTGAAGAGTCGCGCGGCACCGCATTGGAAGCGGCCCGGGCATTGCTTATCGAAACCGGACCGCAATCCGTAACTTTGAAAGCAGTGTCGGCCCGCATAGGCAGAACGCATGCAAACCTGTTGCATCATTTTGGTTCGGCATCAGGATTGCAGAAAGCACTTGCTGAACATCTCGCAAAAACCGTGTGCGGGACGATCAAGGACGCGATCCGCGCAACCCGTGCCGGTTATGGCAGTCCGCGCGAAGTGGTCGATCTGACATTCGACGCGTTTGATAAAGAAGGCGCGGCGGGGCTGGCCAGCTGGATGCTGCTGACAGGTAACGAGGATGCGCTTAATCCCATTATCGAGACGATACACGAGCTGGTTGATGAACTGGCACCCGAGGAGGCGGACGGTCATAGCGGGGTCATGGCAATGCACGAAAACACGCTGACGCTGGTACTGCTGGCGCTGGGTGATGCGCTGATCGGCACGGCCCTGTCGCGTTCGCTGTCTTTGCCAGACAGCGCAGCGCGCGACCGGGCGGAAAGAATTCTCGTCGAGGATTTAGAGCTGCGCGCTGTGCCTGACTGCGGCGCCTAATCAGTTACAAGCGGAGCGTCTGCGCCCAGCGACATCCATGACGGGACGATATCGGCGGTAATATCTGCAACCCGCATATGATCGACTGCCAGATCCAGATCGGGGTAGGCGGCTTTACGGCGCTTCTCGTCTGACCGGCTGAGCGGCACCACAACCAGCCGCCGCTTGACCTTTTGCCGCCAGTTCATTCGCGCAGTATTCTCCTGGCCGATATAGCAGCCTTTCTCAAAACTCACTCCGCGCAGATCCACCGCATTGGTTTCCAGCCAGAGAATATCGCCAAGCTCGCTGCCGCCTTCTGGAACACCCAGCGCCAGCCGGTGCGATAGCCATTCATCATCAGCGGCAACGTCCGTATCACACGCACGCATTATCCATCGGTAGCCCAGAGCATCCAGGCGAGGGTCGAGCGCGGCGGGTGCGGTCTGGGCGGTTTGCCAGTACACACCCCGTACGGGGTCCACCTCAATCGTGATTTTGCGGCGCAGACGGTACAGCGACAGGCGTTTTGACAGGGCCGGTGCGGCATCAGCCTCACAATCAATCAGGATCGCGCGCGCATCGTCCGGGTCTGCCCAGATGATGAAGTCAAACATTGTTTTGCCTTGGGCGCTGAGCAAACCGGCCCAAACGGGCAGCGCGCCCGGAAGACCCCCGCAAACTTCGCCCATAACTTCGCCCATAACTTCGCCAGCAACATTGCCCCTGACATCGCTGGTGACCAGCCCTTGCAGGAAATCGCGGACATTCTCGCTATCATCTGTGGGAGACAGCCGAATGACGGCGCGGTTGAAAAGGCGTGGTTGTGACATTTTCGCAAAGTGGCGTCTGGCTGCGCGCAAATCAAGATGTGCAGACCGGCGCCTTTCGGCAGGACAGGGATTGTCCTGGGCGGTTAAGATGTGGCACGGGTTGACGGGGTATGGGGCGCAACGCTCCCTTTATACCGTGTTCCAACTGTCCCTGTTATATGGAAAAGTGCTGCCGAATATGAACGAGCTGACGATCCGCCGCCCTGATGATTGGCATGTCCATTTGCGCGATGGGGACGTTATGCGCGGTGTTGTGGCGTATACTGCGCGGCAATTTGCGCGCGCCATCGTAATGCCCAACCTGTCCCCGCCGATCACCGATGTTGCGGGCGCACAAGCCTATCGTGAACGGATTCTGGCAGCGGTACCAGGCGGCATGTCCTTCACGCCGCTCATGACCTGTTATCTGACGGACCGGACAGACCCGGATGAGATTGCACGCGGATTTGATGAAGGCGTGTTCACAGCGGCGAAGCTCTATCCCGCCAATGCGACCACCAATTCGGCCAATGGCGTGAGCGACATAGACGCGCTCGGCAGCGTGCTGTCGCGGATGCAGCGGATCGGCATGCCCTTGCTGATCCACGGCGAAGTGACCGACCGTGATGTGGACATATTTGACCGCGAGAAAGTATTTATCGAACGCAGTCTGCGTAAAGTGGTCGCGGGATTTCCCGATCTGAAAGTGGTATTTGAGCATATCACGACGGCGGATGCCGTCGAATTTGTTGAGCAATCCGGTCCCAATATTGCTGCGACTGTTACGCCGCAACATCTGCATATCAACCGCAATGCGATGCTGGTTGGCGGAATGCGGCCGCATGCTTATTGTCTGCCAGTGGCCAAGCGCGAAATGCACCGCCTGGCTCTGCGCACAGCGGTGACCTCGGGCTCACCCAAATTTTTCCTGGGCACCGACAGCGCGCCCCATGCCCGAGGTGACAAGGAAAGCGCCTGCGGCTGCGCAGGCATTTTCAACGCGCCATATGCGCTCGAAAGCTATCTCACCGTGTTTGAGGAGGAGGGCGCTCTCAATCACTTTGAAGCCTTCGCATCGCTCAATGGTCCGGCGTTTTATGGTTTGCCGGTAAATGAAGACATGGTGACGTTACGCCGCAGCGGATGCGATATTCCTGCGATGGTCGATGCGAACGGTACGGATATCGTTCCGTTCCACGCAGGTGACCGGTTGGCATGGACGTGTGCCTAAGGCGTTGCTGTCACAGGTTTTTTGCGGCGCGACCATATATCCCAAAGGAAAATCGCCAGCGCGGTCCAGATCAGAATAAAACATAGCAGCTGCGCGGTTTTGAGCTCTTCCTTGAATACGAACAGACCGAGAAAAAATACAATTGTCGGGGCGAGAAACTGAATAAATCCCAGAGTGGAATAGTCCATCCGCCGCGCAGCCAGAGCAAACAAAAGCAGCGGGATGGCGGTAACTATTCCGCCGAGCATAATGTACCCGCTCAGCACCGGATCACCGCCAAATGCGCTACCTTGCGACGATTGCGCGTAATACAGAACGATGGCAACCGCTGGCAGCAGGAGAATGGCCGATTCGATGGTCAGTCCGGGCAGCGAGCCGACGGCGACCTGCTTGCGGAGCAGACCATAGGTGCCGAAACTCATCGCCAGCGTCAGGCTGATCCACAATGTGGTCAGCGCGCCGCTAGCCAGGATCAGCACGCCGCTCGCTGCCAATCCCACCGCGACCCACTGTTTGCGGGTGAGCTTCTCGCTCAGAACCAGCGTGCCCAGAACCACATTCAGCAAGGGATTGATGTAGTAGCCAAGGCTGGCTGCAAACACATTGCCCGTCTGGATCGCCCAGACATACATCAACCAGTTGATCCCGATCAGCGCCGCGCTTGCGCTCAGAAACACAAGGCTGCGCGGGCTTTTCAAAGCTGCCAGCAATTCCCCGGCCTGTTTACGAAACGCCACAATCAGCAAACAAAACGGCAAAGTCCAAATAATCCGCCACCCGACAAATTCAAATGGCGGGACAGTTTTCACCAGGATAAGATAAAGCGGCAGAAACCCCCAAATAGTATACGCGCCCAGTGCAGGGATCAGACCGGATTTTGCCGGTCGCAACGCCGCCTCCGGATCATGTGGTGCCTGGCTCATCCGTAGCGTTTACGCCGGTGCCTGTCATGCGGCAACCGACAGCGCGCGCAATTTCTGACGATATCGTTGCATTCAGTTCAGAAAAACCGCTCTATAGATGAATGGCAATGAGGTATCGCAATACGCGCGCCCGCCTATACCATCTTCGGCTGTTCCCACCGGCAGCCAAAGCGCAGCCTGAAAAGGGTGTGGAAGGGATCCGGCCTGTCATAGCTGGCAGCCGGATCCCTTTATATTGAACGGCACCGAGCGCGCCGGTTAATATTCTCGGGCAGACCATCCTTTATCGGGACAGCCGAAAAATTAACCATATTTTGTAACAAGCCATTAACTCCGGCACAGTGATGCATGGGGACATTCTGATTGATGGAGTTTTTGCGATGCCCGCTTTCATATCCAGGCATGTGTTGCTGGCCGGCACGGTGCTTCCCCTTCTAATCCTTGGCGCCTGCAGCAGCGAGGCGGATGATGGTGCTGCTGGCGAAATGGATCCGGCGGCGGAGCAGGCGCTGAATGACCAGATTATGGTCGATCCCGATCTTGCCAATCAGAATGAGGCGAATGCGGCACTGACAGGGGGAACAGACCAATCAATCCCGCCCGAAAACATGACTCCTGAGGCGATAAATGCCGCGCGCGAGGCGGCGTTCGCGCTCGTTGGCGGCAGCGCCGGGTTTAAGGATTTGCCCGCGCCGGAGCGGCTGGAGCGGTCCATTCCCCCATCCTCTACATTGACCGCAGCAGCGCGTGCCGCGGCCTCGCCCGGCGGTGCCAATTGCGCAGAGAAAGTAGAATATTCAGCAGCTTGGGCGGCAAAGTTGCCAGCCGATTTCCCGGTCTATCCGCGCGGCACCACGAAGGAGGCGGCCGGAACCGATGTCGGGGACTGTTCCTTGCGGGTGGTCAATTATCTCACGCCGGTTCCGCTCGATGAAGTGCTGAAATTCTACTACAGCCGCGCGCTTTCTGCCGGTTACTCTTCCGAGCATGTCACATATGACGGCGATAACATAATCAGCGGTATGAAAGGGTCCGGCAGCTATGTCGTTTATGGACGCAGCTTGCCCTCTGGCCTGACCCAGATCGATCTGGTCACCAGCGGAAACTAAGCCGTTTAGGTCTGTTTCATGCCCACGCCGATCGTCGCGCGCGGCTGATCCATTTCTGTGCTTGCCACGGGATAGGCGCAGTAATCGGCTGCATAAAATGCGGCAGGGCGGTGATTGCCTGACAGACCGATCCCGCCAAATGGTGCGTTGGACGATGCGCCATTGGTCGGGCGATTCCAGTTGATAATGCCAGCGCGGATATTGGCCCAGAACCGGTTATAGTCTTGCGGATTGCCGCCAATCAGCGACGCCGACAGGCCAAATCGCGTGCGGTTGGCCTCAATAATTGCTGCATCAAAATTCTTGACCTTGATCACTTGCAATAGCGGGCCGAACAATTCCACATCGGGCCGATCCGTCATCGCTGTGGTATCGATAATGCCTGGTGAAATGAACGGCAAATCGTCATTCGGGCGCTGCATATGGCGGATCGCTTTTCCGCCATTCGAAAGCAGATACAAAAAGCTCTCAACCAATTGATCGGCAGAAGCGTTGTCGATCACCGGGCCCATAAACGGGGCAGGATCGGCAAAGGGTTCATCCACGATAAGTTTGCCGGTCATGGTTTTCAGCTCTTCCACAACTGCATCGAACATGCTTTCGATGATGATCAGTCGGCGCGCTGCGGTGCAGCGTTGTCCCGCGCTGGTAAACGCGGATTGCACGATTAAAGTCGCCGCATCGCTTACCTTCGGCGTTTCGATCACAACAATGGGATTGTTTCCGCCCATTTCCAGCGCGACGATTTTGCCCGGATTGGTCGAGAGTTTTTTGTTGATCGCGATGCCGGCCTGGGCAGAGCCTGTAAACAGCACACCATCCACGCCGCGATGCGCGACCAGGGCCTTGCCTTCCTCCGGACCGCCGACAAAGAACTGGGCGACCGCTGCCGAAATGCCCGCTTTGTGCATGCATTCCATCAGCAATTGACCAACCGCAGGGGTTTTCTCGCTCGGCTTGAAAATCACGACATTGCCAGCGATGAGCGCCGGAATAATATGGCCATTGGGCAGATGGGCGGGGAAATTATACGGGCCCAGTACCACCATTACGCCGTGCGGCTTGTGGCGGACTGCGGCAGTTCCCTGAATACCGCTATTGAGTTTTTTCTGGCCCGTACGCTCTGCAAAGGCGGTTACAGAGATGTCGACCTTGTTCATCACCGCTTCGACTTCGCTACGCGCTTCCCACAGCGGTTTGCCGGTCTCCTTGGCAATCAGTTCGGCCATTTTGTCGGATGCACTACGCACTTCATTAGCAAAACGGCGGCACAGCTCGATGCGGGTTGCCAGCGGCTTGGCCGCCCATTCGGGCCACGCGCGCCGGGCGCGGTCCACTGCGGCATCGACATCATCAATTTTGCCGCGCCACAATTCTTCGCCGGTCGCCGGTTCAAAGGAAATAAGCTCTGGTCTAACCACGCTGATCGTCGTCCCGTCTGTGTGCGAGTCAGTGACTCGTCGTCCATCTATTACATGCGTTCTGACAGGCTTCTACTGTCCGGTGCGGTAAGGTCAATTAGCTGGCACATATCATTCGTGTCATTCGTGCCCGCGCGGGGTTGGCGGGGTGCCATGCGCCTCCCCCATCCAGCGGATTCGAGCAATCTTATCGTGCAGCGGCTGCCAGTCATCGCGCCGGGCGATGGCATCCCACACCCGTTCGACCTCATCAATGACCAGAGATTCCGCCGTGTCCTCCTGCCAATATGGGTGGGAGCTGTCCGTCGGTACGTAGCCCGCCAGCGCCTGCGCCGTGCCGTCCGCCGCATCACGCCCGCCGCGGTGACGGTGAAAAAAGCTGTCTGGCTGAACGCCGCTGCTGCGCATTGCCTGTTCACACGCCGCCACCAGCGCAGCGTCTCTTGTCGGGCTGTGCGGTGCAACCCCCAGCCGCCAGCACCACCGCCGCGCAACCGCCTCCATATATAGCGGCCCAAACCGTTCCATCGCCGCGATCAGCGGCGGAGCATCGACGAGCAATCTTAGAGCGACTGCCAATTGTCCGCAGTTCCAGTGGATCGCTTCGGGCTGGCGGCCAAAGGCATAGAGGCCCGAATGATCGAAATAGGCGGCGGTGAAGCCAGCATCCCAGCTTGGCAGCCAGCGCCACGGCCCGTAATCGAAACTCTCGCCGGTAATGTTGATATTGTCGGTATTGAGCACGCCGTGAACGAAGCCTGCCACCATATAGCTGGCGGCAAGATCAGCCATCCGGCTGATTACCTGATGCATTAATTGCACGGCTGGCTCATCGCGCCCCGGTGCATCCTGCGGCGGCGGCGGACCGGGAAAATGGGCTAGGCAGTAACCGACAAGAGCGGCCATATGGTCGCGTTCCTCCAATGCCAGCAGACGTTGGAAAGTCCCGATACGCAGATGCCCGTGGCTAAGGCGCACCATCACGGCCGAGCGGGTAGGAGAGGGTTCATCGCCGCGCTCCAATTGCTCGCCGGTTTCGATGATCGACAGCGTTTTGGATGTGTTTACGCCCAAAGCTTCCAGCATCTCGGTCGCCAGAACTTCACGGACTGCGCCTTTCAGCGTCAACCGCCCATCGCCAGCGCGGCTATGTGGTGTGCGTCCCGATCCTTTCGTGCCCAGATCAAGCAAACGTCCCTCATCATCGCGCATTTGCGCAAACAGAAAGCCGCGCCCATCGCCTATTTCCGGATTGTAATTGCGGAACTGGTGCCCGTGATAACGCAAGGCCAGCGGCTGCGGCAGATTATCCGCCAGCGGTTCAAACCGGCCAAAGTGTCGCTGCCAATCCTGATCCGGCAAACCGGCGAGCCCGACAGAGCGCGCTGCGTGGTCATTGCGGAAACGAATATCGGTTGCGGGGAAAGGGGCCGCAGACACAGGATCGCCCAGCCAATTCGCCAATTCCAATATCTTCGGGTCCGGCCTATAGGCTGCGGCTTGCGGTTCGGCTGTCATCGCGCGATAATGGACGCCGTGATTGCCAGATGCAATCTGGTCTGCTGACAGGGATAGGGAAATTTCCGCCACATGGATAAAGCATATAGCAGCCGTTTCTGGGAAAGCGCAGACGGGTTAAGACTGCATTACCGCCATTATCCAGCGCGCAATGGTGCCAAACCAGGCGCTGCGCCGATCCTGTGCATGCACGGTCTGACGCGCAATGCGCGCGATTTCGCCATACTGGCGCAGCATTTATCGCAAACGCACGACGTGCTGGTGCCCGAAATGCGTGGGCGCGGGGGGAGCGATTATGCCAAAGATTTCGCCACCTATAACCCGCTGACCTATGTGGCGGATATTGAGGCATTGCTCGCCCATGAAAACATATCACGGTTTATTGCGATCGGGACCTCTCTGGGCGGATTAATGACGATGATTATGGCCGCTGGCGGCGCAGAGCGAATTGCCGGAGCAGTGCTGAATGATATCGGTCCTGCAATTGATGCGGAAGGAATTGCGCGTATTCGCGAATATGTCGGCCAAGGGCGCAGCTATGCGTCATGGATGCATGCCGCCCGCGCTTTGGAGGAAGAGCATGCTGCCTCATTTCCCGCATTTAGTCTGGATGACTGGCTGGCAATGGCCAAACGCGGCATGGCGGTGCAGCAGAACGGCCGGATACTGTTCGATTATGACATGAACATTGCCGAACCATTCCAGAATGATGACGGCGCTGCGCCGCCCGATCTTTGGCCCGCTTTAGAAGCTCTCGCCGGGCGGCCTGTACTGATTGTGCGCGGCGCCTTGTCCGACTTGCTGAGCGAGGCGACACTGGCCGAAATGCTCAGGCGGTTGCCCGATGCCGTATCAGTAACTGTGCCCGATATCGGCCATGCGCCGCTGCTGGAGGAGCAGGCCGTTATCGATGCAATCGATGCATTATTGGCCCGCATTTCATGAGTGGAGAAACCGTGCGGCAGCCGCGCATCCTGCATTTGCATTCGACATTTTCTGCTGGCGGCAAGGAAATCCGCTGTGTGCGTTTGATCAATGCTTTCGGCACACAATTCAGCCATGCCATTGTCTCTGCCATGCCCGACCACATGGCGGCGGCGCGCCTGATCGCAAACGGCATGCGCGTCACTTACCCCAATAATTTTCCATCATTACGCGGCCGCCCGACCCCGGGCCGTTTATATAAAATCGCCGCCGCGATGCAGGGGTATGATCTGGTACTGACCTATAATTGGGGTGCAATGGATGCGGTCATGGCGCACACCTTGTTCAAGGACAAACTCGGTTTGCCCCCGCTGATCCATCATGAAGACGGATTTAATGAGGATGAACAAAAACGGTTGAAGCCCACGCGCAACCTCTATCGCAGGATTGCGCTTGGCAAATCGTCGGGCCTGGTGGTCCCCTCCGAAGTGCTGGAAGATATCGCGCTGACCATCTGGGATCAGCCAATGGGCCGGGTGAAGCGGATCGCCAACGGGATCGAAACCCGCAAGTTCGCCAGAAAACCGAAGCCCGATGCGCTGCGCGGTGTGGTGAAGCGGACGGACGAATTCTGGATTGGAACGCTTGCCGGTTTGCGTGCAGTGAAGAACCTGCCCAAATTGGTCGCCGCGTTCGCTTCCATGCCCGAGGAATGGCAATTGGTGATTGTCGGGGAAGGGCCGGAAGAGGATGCCATTCGCGCCGAAGCAGACCGGCTCAATATCGGCCACCGAGTCCATCTGCCCGGCTTTGCCGCCCAGCCGGAGCGGTTTATCGGTCTGTTTGATATATTTGCGCTATCTTCCGATACGGAACAGTTCCCGATCTCGGTTCTGGAGGCGATGGCCTCCAGCATTCCGGTCGTGTCAACCAAAGTGGGCGATGTCGCAGATATGGTCAGCGCGCCAAACCGCCCCTTCGTGGTGGATGGCCGTACAGCCATAGCCGTGACCGGCGCGCTAGACGCGTTGGTAGCTGATCCGGCATTGCGCAAAACACTGGGCGAAGCCAACCGGATCAAAGCGTTAGAGGAATTTGACGAGGCGGTGATGATCGACAGCTATTTACGGCTATATTCGTCAGCAATGGGCGTTCCCGTCACACGCTAACCCGCTCTGCTTCACCTTTGGTTCACGCTGCGGGGGACAGCAGATCAAACAAGAATTGCATCGCATGGCCCATCGGCTAAAGACGGCGCACTGTTTTTGTTAAAAGATTGGACGCGCCACCCGTGGCCCTTACACCGACATCTCCCGAAACGCCTAAACCCTCCCGCGACCAGAAAAAGGTGGCCGAAGAGGATGTGCTGATGCGCGAAGTGGACGAGGCTGTCCGGCAGGACCAGCTGGCGACCTTTGCGGAGAAATACGGGAAACCATTGATCGCGGCGATCGTGCTGGGTTTGGCAGCATTTGCAGGATATCTTTACTGGGACGGCCAGAACACCGCCGCGATGGAGCGCGATACCGAAACATTGACCAGCGCGCTGGATCAGCTTGAAGCGGGGAATCTCGATACTGCCTCGACCACGCTGGGTCCGCTGGTTGCAGAGGGAAATGGCGGCGCGAAAGCCGCCGCACAATTGTTACAGGGCGGGATTGCGCAGCAGCAGGGCAAATCCGCCGAAGCCGCGCGCATCTTTGCGGCAGTGGCTGCTGATCAGGGTTCGCCCGAAACCCTGCGCAACCTGGCCACTATTCGGGAAATTGCGGCTACTTTCGATACGCGCGAACCCGCAGACATTATTGAACGGCTCAAACCGATGGCCGTGCCGGGCAATGCCTGGTTTGGCAGTGCGGGCGAAATGGTTGCGATGGCCTATCTCAAGCAGGGTAAACGGCAGGAAGCCGGCACTCTGCTTGCCGCCATCGCCAAAGACGAGGATGTGCCAGACAGCCTGCGTTCACGCACGCGCCAATTGGCTGGCCTGCTGGGTGTTGACGCGATTGAGGATGTTGACGAAATACTCGAGGAGATCGGCGCGAATGACGATGCGCCATCCACCGCTGCGCCTGCTGCCAACGGGGCACCTGCGCAATGATTGATTTGCAACCTGACCGCACACGAAATAGGATATGCCTGACCAATGATCAGTAAAAATTCTGCAAGTTTAGGGCGTATCGCTACGGGTCTGTGTTTGATCGGGGCATTGTCTGCCTGCAGTGGCGGCCTGTTTGGCGGGGGCTCGGATGAGAAAACGACCCCGACGCTCGGCAACCGGATTGCTGTTTTGTCCACCATTGCCAATGACGCTGAAGTCGATCCCGCGCTGGCCGGTACATCGGTCGTATTGCCGCCCCCTGCTGTCAATACCGAATGGGCCCAAGCTGGCGGCAATGCCGGTAAATCCAATGGTCATGTGGCCTTGGCCGAAAGCCCCTCAGTCGCGTGGAGCGTTCAAATAGCCGGTTCGACCAACCGCCGCCGGTTGGCGTCTTCGCCGATTGTGGGTGGGGGCGTGCTGGTGGCGGTGGATACCAACGGCGTTGTCCATGCCTTCGACGCGCAGAGCGGCGCACGCCGCTGGACCTATAAGATGGCCGTTGCCAGCAATTTGGAATCGGCAGCCTTCGGGGGCGGCGCGAGCTACGACAATGGCAGGATCTACGCCACAAATGGCATCGGTGAAGTGGCGTCGCTTAATGCCTCAACCGGCGCCGAAATATGGAAGGTGAAGCCGGCTGGTCCGCTCCGCGGCGCACCGACAATTGCCTTCAATGCCGCATTTGTGATGACCCAGGATAACCAGATTATCTCGCTCAGCACCGAAGATGGCAGTAATTTATGGCAGGAATCGGGCTCTACCGCGCAAGCGGGCGTGTTTGGCGTGGCTGCCCCTGCCGCAGGTCAAGGGACCGTTATCGCCGGTTATAGTTCCGGGGAGCTGGCCGCATATCGCTATGAAAATGGCCGGACTTTGTGGTCGGATGCTCTGGCACGCACCTCGATCTCGACATCGGTGGGCGCGCTGACCGATATTGATGCCGATCCGATCATCGACCAGGGCCGGGTCTATGCGCTGGGCCAGGGCGGCCGGATGGCAGCCTATGAGCTGATTACGGGACAGCGCATCTGGGAAATTACCGTCGCGGGCATTTCAACACCGGCAATCGCTGGCGAGTGGATTTTCGCATTGACAGATGATGCACGGATGCTGGCGATCGCGCGTTCCACCGGCAAAATCCGCTGGATTACACAATTGCAGCGTTATGAGGATGTAAAAGACAGCGAGGGGCCGATTTTCTGGACCGGCCCCGTGCTCGCGGGCAATACGCTGTGGGCAGCCAGCACGGAGGGCGAAATTCACCGCTTGAGCGTGGGCGAGGGGTCAAGCAGTCTGTTTATGGATTTGAAGGAACCCGTGTCGCTCGCGCCGTTGGTGGCCAACCAGACCATGTATATACTCGATGATAGCGGGCGCATCACTGCGCTGCGTTGATATAGCCGGGTCGAGGGGCAGTCAGCCTCAATAGTACCGGTATTACCGATGCATTAACCGTTATCGGGTATGCGACAGGGCATGAGCCAGTCAGCACACCCCGCCCCGGCAACCGCTGCTTCGCGGCCTTCGCATAGCGGCTTGCCAGAAAGCGATGTATCGGCCGTTGTCGGTTTTGTCGGGCTGTTTGGTCTGATCCTATGGCTGCTATTCTGCCGTAATTACGCGCCGATCGCTGAAATGCTCGATCTGCCGGGACCGCGTGAACCGCTGTCTGGCCCCTATGCCTCGCTTGCGGCTTTGCTGTTTTCTGCCGGTCCGATGATCGCGTGGTCAATATGTGTAGACAAGGTCCATCGCCGCCCGTCCACCGGGATCGATTGGGACAATCCGCGCCCGATTGCGGCAATTAAAGACGTCACACTGGTCAAGATCACCGGATTGTGGGCGACCTGGGGAATTATCGGTTTCCTGTACGGCGCGGGGCGCTGGTATTGGGACGGGTCCTATCTGTTCGCGATGGACGTCATTGGCGCGGCGGCGATACCGCTATTTGTGCTGTCTATTCCTTACGTGCTGTGGATCGACCGTGTGATGATCAATCCGCGCGACCATGTGTGGCATTTCGGCGCAATGTTGCTCGGCCGCGAGGCGTATGATCCCGGCGAAGTGAAAAAGCACTGGCGGGCATGGATTATCAAAGGCTTTTTCTCCGCCTTTATGATTTCGATCCTGCCGGGCGGTTTTGCCTATGCGGTAACTGTCGATACGGCCGGAATCATCAGCGATCCGGTACGCTTTGGTCTGTTGATGATCCAGCTTCTGTTCCTGATCGATGTGCAGATCGGCACGGTCGGTTATCTGGTCACCATGCGCCCGCTTGACGCGCATATCCGCAGCGGCAACCCGTTTCTGGCGGGCTGGATGGCGGCGCTGATGTGCTATCCGCCGGTTGCCTATGCTTTCATGTCGGGCGGGATGATCGCTTATGAGATCAATACGCCCGGCTGGACCCACTGGCTCGCGGGCAATACCCCGCTGCTTTATATCTGGGCTGCGTGGCTCACGGCACTGACTGCGTTTTATGCGTGGGCGACGGTGGCGTTCGGCCTTCGTTTTTCCAACCTGACCTATCGCGGCGTTCTGACCAACGGGCCCTATCGCTATACCCGGCACCCTGCCTATCTGTCGAAAAACACCTTTTGGTGGTTTGCGACATTGCCGTTTTTGGTAACCAGCCATTCGATGGTCGATGTCATCCGCAACACATTCTTCCTCGGCTGCGTTAGCGCAATTTATTATTGGCGCGCCAAAACAGAAGAAGCGCATCTGCTGCAAGAGGATGCGAAATACCGCGAATATCACGCCTGGATGGAAGTCAATGGACCGATCACCAGCCGCCTCGCCAGAATGAAACGCATATTCCGCCCGCGCGGACCCGTGATCCAGCACCAACCGGCAGAATAAAGTCGCGGCGGGTCAGAAGCTGTATTTATAGACCCGCTTGACATCGCCGCCCCATTCGCCGTGATAGCGGTCGAGCAGACGCTGTGCCGGCGATTTGCCGGTTGAAACAATTTCATCAAGCGTTTCGAGGAAACCGGTTTCATTGTCTCCGCTGGTGTTCAGGCGCGCACGCGCCGACAGGCCTGCCCGCGCTATGCTGAGGACGTCCGCGCCAAGATCGCGCAATTTTCCGCCGCCGGGAACCGGCGTAGCCAAGCCGTCTTTCGGCACAGCGTTACGCAGTGCCTCGCGCTCCTCCATCGTCCAGTGCTTGACCAGATCCCACGCTGCATCCAGCGCCGCCTGATCGTATAGAATGCCGACCCAGAAAGCGGGCAGAGCACAGATCCGGCTCCACGGTCCGCCATCCGCGCCGCGCATTTCGAGAAAGCTTTTCAGTCGTACTTCCGGAAATGCGGTGGACAGGTGATCCCACCAATCGCTTTCGCGCGGCAGCTCGCCCGGCAGAACCGCCAATCGGCCGTTCATAAAGTCGCGAAAGCTATGCCCTGCCGCATCAATATATTTCCCGTCCCGAAATACAAAATACATCGGCACATCAAGCATGTAATCGACATAGCGGTCATATCCGAACCCGTCATCGAATACGAATGGCAGCATGCCGGTACGATGCGGATCAGTATCTGACCAGATATGGCTGCGATAAGAGAGGTATCCGTTGGGTTTGCCTTCGGTGAAGGGCGAGTTGGCAAACAGCGCAGTGGCGAGCGGTTGCAGCGCCAGGCTGGTGCGGAATTTCTTGGCCATATCGGCCTCTGATGCGTAATCCAGATTGACCTGAATGGTGCAGGTCCGCAGCATCATATCGAGGCCCAGATCACCGACCCTGGGCATATGGCGCAGCATGATGGCATAACGCCCCTTGGGCATGATCGGCAATTCCGCACGGGTTTTATCAGGCCACATGCCAAGGCCCAGAAAGCCAACCCCGCATTTCTCGCCAACCGCTTTCACTTGTTCCAGATGGCGGCCTGTCTCGGCGCAGGTTTCATGCAAATTATCCAGCGGCGCACCGGATAGTTCGAGCTGGCCCGCCGGTTCCAGGCTGACGGTCCCATCGGGCCCGCGCATGGCGATCACTTCGCCATTTTCCTCAACCGGCTCCCAGCCATAATCGGCCAGCGCCAGCAGCAGGTCGCGAATGCCGCCGCTCTCATTGTGCGACGGGGCGCGCAAATCATCGCGTTTGAAGACCAGCTTTTCATGTTCGGTGCCGATCCGCCAGTCGCTCTTTGGCTTCTCACCCGCTTGCATGGGCGCGGCCAACTGGTCGCGGTGTTCGATGAAGGGATCGGCGGCCCCGGATGCGTCTCGCGTGCTCATCCCTCCGCGTTAGGCAACCCAGCGCAAACTGACCAGAAAATTTGCGGCTCGGGCGAAATTTTGCCCCGTTATGGTGGCGGCTGCGATGGCATCGATCATTGAGGCTACCAATCGCCAGCCACGCCCATCCACAATGCGGTCGCCGCGATAGCAGCGGTTTCACCGCGCAGAATGCGCGGGCCTAGCGTAATCGGTTTAACCTCAGGATGGGCGAGTAACAGCGCACGTTCAGCATCATCAAATCCGCCTTCCGGCCCGGTTAACAATGCAGCGGGGCCGCGCGTATTACGAAACGTTTGATCCGCCGGTGCGCCGCCATTCTCATCGGCGAAAAACAGCGTCCGGCCTGCGGGCCAGCGTGCCAGAAATATGCTGAGTTTCTCAACCGGGGCCAGAGCAGGCAAGGCGGTCCGCGCGCATTGTTCCGCGGCCTCCGTTATGATCGACACCGCGCGGTCGGTGTTGAGTTTATCTGCAACGCAGCGGCGGGCAATAACCGGGCGGATTGCGCGAACGCCCAGTTCGGTCGCCTTTTCCAGCACCAGATCGAAGCGGTCTTTCTTAAGCAGGGCCGGACATAGCCAGAAATCGGGCACCTGTTCGCGCGGGCGCAATTGCTGCGTGACAGCCAGCGTCACGTCGCGTTTGCCAATGGAGGTAATGTCTGCCGCCCATTCGCCGGTCTGGTTATCACACAATATGACGATATCGCCCATTGTGACGCGCATCACACGCGACAGGTAATGCGCCGCGCTACCAGACAGTTCGACCAGGCTGCCGGGGTTCAATTGCTCCGTGACGAATAGTCGCGGCGCGCTTTTCGGGGGCCATGTCGGGGTTTTGGGCATTCTGCTCGCTCTTTATTTACACACAGCGCGCGAATTGGGCGCTTAGGAGGACACATATGCGTAGCGTATTTCTAGCACTAGCAGGCACAACTGCAATCTGCATCAGCGCCCCCGCAATGGCACAGGCCATCCCGCAAGGCACCTATGTCAATCAAGATGATAGCGCAAAATGGGTGTTCGGAGCGCGCACCGGCTCATTTATACAGTACAAATCAATCAACGGTAATCCCGGTGTAATCACGATTGAGTTCGAATATTCGGTGTCAGGCGGTATGATGACATATCGCCAAACGCGCATCTCTTTGACCGATCACCCGATGGCGCGTACGCAAACTCTGGACAAGACATCTACTGAACAGATTGAGATACGGCCGGATGCTATTGTTATTGGCGGGGCAATTTACCGCCGCTCCTAAACTCTAGTGTAGGGCGTATGGACAATGTATGGCGCCGCCATGAGCGATACGCCGCATTCTGATACGCCAGAGGGAATTGTCCCCGATACGCAGCATCGCGGGCTGATTGCGCGTTTGCCGCAAATGCCGCGTGATCTGGCGCAATTGGCCCGGTTTGATCGGCCGATTGGCTGGTGGCTGCTATTCTGGCCGTGTGTGTGGGGGGTATGGCTCACCGGAACGGGGCTGCAATGGCAATTGCTGTTGTGGTTTCTGCTGGGCAGTATCGCCATGCGCGGGGCGGGCTGCGTCTATAATGACATCGTTGATGCCGATCTGGACCGGCAAGTGGCGCGCACGGCGGCGCGGCCTGTGGCGAGCGGGCGGGTGAGCAAAAAAACCGCTTGGGCGTGGCTGCTCGCCTTATGTTTGATCGGGCTGGCAGTGTTATTACAGCTGCGGCTTGAGGCGCAAATTGTCGCTTTGGCTAGCGTCGCTCTGGTCGCGGCCTATCCGTTTATGAAGCGCATTACATGGTGGCCGCAGG
This sequence comes from Pontixanthobacter sp., assembly GCF_049682855.1. Classification (NCBI taxonomy): domain Bacteria; kingdom Pseudomonadati; phylum Pseudomonadota; class Alphaproteobacteria; order Sphingomonadales; family Erythrobacteraceae; genus Pontixanthobacter; species Pontixanthobacter sp. Next base: position 118,294 of record NZ_JBAUIK010000007.1, read on the forward strand.
CGTGGCTGGGCATGGTGTTCACATGGGGCTTGCTGACCGGGTGGAGCGCCATGCGCAGCGACCACCTGGATGCGCTCGCGGCGCTGTATGTCGGCTCTGCCCTGTGGGTGATCGGCTTTGATACGATCTATGCCTTGCAGGACCGGGAGGATGATGCGCTGGTCGGTATCCGGTCCAGCGCATTGCGATTGGGCGGCAAAGTGCGCGGCGGTGTGGCGTTATTTTATGGCGGGGCTGCTGGCCTATGGGCGCTGGCATTCTGGCTGCTTAGGCCTGACCCCGTTGCATTGCTGGCGCTGCTACCGGTTGCTGTGCATTTGTGCTGGCAAGTGATCACGCTGGATACCGAGGATGCGGCCAATCCGCTGGACCGGTTCCGGTCGAATCGTTTTGCGGGCGCTTTGATGGCTGCGGCGTGTTTTGTGGTGGGCAATGCGGGCGCCTGACAGGTTGTTCAAATAGCGGGCGACGCAGGATGATCTCATTCATAGCTGACCACCTCGAATTCGATCCCGTCCCAATCGTAGAAGTAGAACGTGCTCGGGCCTGGGTCATAGGTGCCATCATTGAAAGGCTCCAAAGCGGCATCCACCACCGTCTGCCGGGCTAGGTCGAGGTCAGTCACTTGAATGGCGATATGGTTAAGTGGTTGTCCCTTGGTGAAGCCACCGTGTGCCGCATCATTGGTATATAGAGCAAGATAATGTGTCTCGCTGCCGACATGGATCGTGTAACCGTCATTCATAGAAGGCCCCTCCCAGCGGATATGCCAACCGCATGATTTTTCAAAAAATGCTGCGCTGCGTTTGGGGTCGCTGACAGTGATATTGGCGTGCTCTAGTTTGGCGATTTGCATGGTGTTTCCTCTGGTTTAGCCGTGAGCGCATGATCAGCTGATCGCACTATGTGACGGCTGCGAATCATATCGCTCGCCAATTTTGCAACCTTAAGCTAAGGTGAGGTCAAGATATTTATTGATAAGGTCGAAACCGTGTCTGAAACATTGCCTAAAGCGCCAAGCGCAAGAGACTTTCTGCCAATCGGGGAACTTGCACGGCGGACGGGATTATCGGTTTCTGCGATCCGTTTTTATGAGGAAAAAGGATTGGTGCAGTCCATCCGTAGCAGCGGTAACCAGAGGCGTTTTTTGCGTGCTGACTTACGCCGGTTGAGCTTCATTCTGATTGCGCAAAAGCTGGGTCTGGCCTTGGGCGAGATTGAGTACGAGCTTGCCAAACTGCCACAAGGGCGCAATCCGACAGTGCGTGATTGGGCAAAGATCAGTGCCTCAATCCGCGCTCAGCTTGATGCAAAAATAGCTCTTTTGGAGCGGACCCGTGACCGGTTGGACGGATGCATTGGGTGCGGCTGCCTCAGTCTGAAAAAATGCCAGATATATAATAAGGCGGATAGTGCTGCTGAGAAGGGAGCAGGGCCGCAGCACGTTCTGTCGTGATTATTCCCTAATAATCAGGGCCCAGTTCAGGATCCAGATCGCGCGGGCGTTTGAAATGGACCAGCTTGCCGCAATCGGGTTTCAGATCCGCCCAATCATCAATATCCAGTTCAAACACTGCAAAGCTGGCAGTGGGATATTTGGTCGCTGCTGCGTCAAACAATGCGTTTTCCTGAGAGGGCGGCACCAGCATATAGAGCATCTCCTGCAAACAGGGATTATGCCCGGCCACCAATACCGTATCCGCGCCAGCCGCCAATTCGTGAATCACGTCAACAATCGTATCGGTGCTGGCCAGATAAAGCCGTTTATCGAACACCGGTTTTGCATCGGGCAGGGCAGCCTCTAGCGTGCGCTGCACCCGTTCGGCCGAACTCGCGACCAGCACATCCCAATTGAGCCCATATTCGCGAATATGCCGCCCGATCAGCTTGGCCCCTTTGCGCCCGCGATCATTCAGACCGCGGTCAAAATCGCGCGTGCCGATATCGTCCCAATCGGACTTGGCGTGGCGGAGGAGAGCAAGTTTTTTCAAAACGGAATCGAATCCTCATCAATATCAACCGCGCCAAAGGGCTGCGCGGGCTTGGCTGTACTGGAGACACCTTCTGCGACCCGTTGTAAAGCCTCCTCCAGCGTCAAACGTATGACAGGCGTGCCTTTGGGGAAAGCGGATAGCAGCCTGCTGGGGAAAGCGGAGGACAATACGATGAAGTGCCCGCGATCTTCCTTGGTACGGATCAGCCGCCCGAAAGCCTGCGCCAATCGCGCGCGGATCATCCGGTCATCATAGGCGCTGCCGCCATTTGCTGCCCGCCGCGCGCGGTGCAAAATGCTCGGCTTGGGCCACGGAACACCCTCCATCACTACGCAGCGCAGCGAATCGCCTGGCACATCGACCCCATCACGCAGGGCATCCGTGCCGAGCAGAGATGTACGCGCATCGTCGCGGAAAATGTCCACCAATGTGCCGGTATCAATGGGGTCGACATGCTGCGCGAATAGCGGCAGCCCCGCGCGCGCCAGCCGGTCTGCGATGCGCCCGTGGACCACCCGCAGCCGCCGGATTGCAGTGAACAGGCCGAGCACGCCTCCGCCTGCCGCCTCTATCAGCCGTGCATAGGCACCCGCCAATGCCGCCAGATCGCCGCGCTTTATGTCGGTTACGATCAATACCTCGGCGCGGTTGGCATAATCGAACGGGCTTTCTGCGGCAGAGAGGCGCGGCTGCACTTCGATATGCGGCGTTCCGCTTTGGGCAATCGCGCTGTCCCAGTCCTCACCATCGCGCAAAGTGGCGGAGGTCAGCATCACCCCGTGCGCGGGTTCCAGCACGACTTTGGCAAATGGCTTCATCGGGTCGAGCCAGCGCCGGTGGATCCCGATATCAAATTCGCGCGCATCACCGCGATCCACCGCCAGCCAATCGACAAATTCAGGATCAGCGGGGCCGCCCATTCGGCTTAGAAGCGATTCCCAGGCTGCGAGCAAATCGACCCGCCAGCCAAGCGACTGGCGCGCCCCCTCGATCCGCGCGCGGCCTTGCTGGTCGAGCCAGTCGGGGGAATCCTGCACCACAGCTTCCAGGCGCAGCCCCAGCTTGACCAAAGGCTGGCGTATCGCGGCCAAAGCCGTCTCCGCCTTGCCCGCCAATTCGATGAATTCGCCCGGCATTTGCGCGATTTCTGTTTCGATGCCGTAGCCCGCATCCTGCGCGCTCGATCCATTGGCGCTCTCATCGCGCGCATAGGTTACCGCGCGTACTGACGCGAGTAAACGTTCGAGCGGGCCGGACGGCTCCCCGTCATGCAGACGCTGGAGCCACCCGTCAGAGGGCAAAGCCTGTGCTGCCTCAATCGCCGCTTCGATCGCCGCTCCGCCATCATCATCGTAACTCGCCACATCGGCTAAACGCGCGGCAAGGCCCCGCCTGCGGCCCTTATTCTTGCGCTCTGGCCCAACAATCCAGCGGCGCAGTTCAATCGCTTCCTGTCCGGTCAGCGTGGCTGCAAAGGTTGAATCCGCGGCCTGGAAAACATGATGGCCCTCATCAAAAATAACCCGCGTGGGGCGCGGCGCATGGTCGCGCCCCCCGCCAAAACCAGATCGGGCAGCATTGACCATCACCAGCGCATGATTGGCAATGACCAGATCGGCCTGAGCAGAGGCGCGCGCGGAGCGTTCAATGAAGCATTTGCGGTAATGCGGGCACCCGGCATAGACGCATTCACCGCGCTGATCGGTCAGCGCCGCAATTCCGCGCTTGCGAAACAGAGTAGCCAGCCAGCCGGGCAAATCGCCGCCAATCATATCGCCGTCACGGGTAAAGCTGGCCCAGCGCGCCACCAATTGCGCCAATATTGCCGCGCGTCCACCAAACCCGCCTTGCAGCGCATCCTCCAGATTGAGCAGACAAAGGTAGTTCTCGCGCCCCTTGCGCACCACCACAGGCCGGGTGCCATCGGCGCGTGTATCAGGCCAGGCTTTGCCGCTTTCCGATTTTAACTGACGCTGGAGGTTTTTGGTAAAGGTGCTGACCCATACTGTCCCTTGCGCGGTGGCCGACCACAAGGACGCTGGTGCGAGATAGCCCAATGTCTTGCCAATACCGGTCCCGGCCTGGGCGAGCAGAACATGCGGCCGGCGCTGCGCATCGCGCGGGGCAAATACGCCGCCCACCGCTGTTGCATAGTGTTGCTGCCCGTCACGCGTTTCCGCGTGGATGCCGGTGAGATGATCGAGCTGGCCGATGATGGCCGCATCATCAATCTGTATTTGCGCGGGTTGCGGGCGGTCGGGCGCTTCTTCCCATTCAGGCAATTTGGCAAACAGCCACCGCTCTGCTTTATCGGGCCGCTTGATGTGGGGGCTCAGCACCTGCGCCCAGGGCCAACGCATTTTTGCCAGCGATTGCAGCGATGACCACGCACCGTCACGCTGGTGCCAATCATCACTCTCGCAGCGAAGCAGCATCGCCGCAGCCGCCGATTGCAGCAGCGCGGGTATTGTATTGTCACTTTCAGGCGCGGGCAGACCCAGCGCATCGGCCAATCCCTTGGGTGTGGGCACGCAAAACTGCGCAGGGTAAATGAACGCAAACAGTTCCAGAAGATCGAGCCCCGACAGATCAGGATAGCCCAGCCGTGTCGCCACCAGTGGCGCGTTGAGCATCAATACCGGCGTATCGGCCGCTGCCATGATGGCCTCGCCCTTGGAAAGCCCGCGCGTTGCGCCGGACCCATCACGCAGCCACGTTCCGGCATGGCTGGCATGCAATGCGGGCAGCGTGGAGGGGGCAGTATGAGCGGGGGGCGATGCCATCAGGAAAGCTATGGGAAGGGCGAAGCGGAAAGTAAATGAAGGGCAGGCTGCGGGTACACAATTGCTTCCCAATTTTCCTACTTGGCGACCAAATGATAGCGGCTAGCCCGATGAACTACCTGCGCATATTCTTCAAGATGATGGTCTATTGTCTCGGGCGCGCGGCCTGTTGGATCCAAAAGTCACACATTCGATTGAGGTTTCTTTCGCAATTGTCTGAATTGCATGGGGAAAATGCCAAAGGTCACATGTTAGGAAAAAGGTCTGATCGTCCCATTCCTACAGATGACGGTTTGGTTCTTCGCGCTTGCAACATTGGCCGAAGCGCGCAAAAGGCTCCTATATGACTGACACAGCATTGATCGACGCCGCCCGCAATTCCAAAGCATGGCCATTTCAGGAGGCGCAGCGTCTGCTGAAACGCTATCCGCAGGGCACCAAACCCGATGGCGCGCCGGTGCTGTTTGAAACAGGCTACGGCCCGTCTGGCGTGCCGCATATCGGCACCTTTCAGGAAGTGCTGCGCACCACCTTTGTGCGCCGTGCTTTCGAAGCGATGACCGGCGGTGCCCCCACGCGCCTGGTGGCATTCAGCGATGATATGGACGGCTTGCGCAAAGTGCCTGACAATGTCCCCAATCAGGCGATGCTGACCGAGCATCTGGGCAAACCGCTCAGCCGTATTCCCGACCCGTTTGAAAAATATGACAGCTTCGCCGCACATAATAATGCGATGCTGCGCGAATTCCTTGACCGGTTTGGGTTCGAATATGAATTCGTTGCCGGGTCAGACCGCTATAATTCGGGCGCGTTTGATGATGCGCTGAAAAACGTATTGCGCAGCAATCAGGCGATTCTTGATATTATGCTGCCGACCCTGCGGGCAGAGCGCGCGGCAACATACTCGCCGATTATGCCGATTAGCCCATCGACTGGCGTTGTCCTGCAAGTGCCGGTGGAGGTGATTGATGCCGATGCGGGCACTATCCGCTTTACCGATCAAGATGGGTCGGTGATCGAGCAATCGGCATTGGGCGGCCAATCCAAGCTGCAATGGAAAGTCGATTTCGCGATGCGCTGGGTTGCGCAGGGCGTCGATTATGAAATGTATGGCAAGGATTTGACCGATACCGGCGTGCAATCCGGCAAGATTGCGAAGGTGCTTGGCGGGCGCAAACCCGAAGGGCTGATTTACGAGCTGTTCCTCGATGAGAACGGCGAGAAAATCTCCAAATCGAAGGGCAATGGGCTGACGATTGAGGATTGGCTGAAATATGGCAGCGAGGAATCGCTTGGTTTCTACATATTTCCCAATCCCAAAAGCGCCAAGCAATTGCATGTCGGCGTGGTGCCGCGTGCAGTCGATGAATATTGGCAATTCCGCGAGCGTTTGACCGATCAGCCGCTGGATAAGCAATTGGGCAATCCGGCATGGCATTTGCTGCGCGCGAATGTGAAATTGGACGGCCCCGATGCACCGGGCGCAGGCGGCAGTCTGCCGGTGACATATGGCTTGCTGCTCAATCTGGTTGGCGTGCTGGGGGCGGAGGCCAGCCGCGAGCAGGTATGGTCGTATCTCGCCAATTATATTGACGATGCTGATCCGGCGGAGCATCCTGCGGTGGATGTTCTGGTTGGTTGCGCGCTCGCCTATAACCGTGATTTTGTCGCGCCGACTTTGAAAAAACGCGTGCCGTTGGCGAATGAAGCGGCGGCCTTGACCGCTCTCAATGCCAGGCTGGCCGATGTTGCTGAAGATACGTCGGCCGAAGATCTTCAGACGATGATCTACGAGATCGGCAAGCAGGAGGAGTTCGGATTCGAAAATCTGCGCGACTGGTTCCGCGCTCTTTATGAAACGTTGCTTGGGTCCGAACAGGGACCGCGTATGGGCAGCTTCATCGCGCTGTACGGCATCGCTAATTCACGCCGCTTGATTGAAGAGGCGATAAACGCATGAGGAAAGCGCGGCGCACGCCAGAGCAATTGGCTCGGCAATTATTGGGCCGTGAATTTACCGAGCTTGAGGAAGAAGAACGCAATGTCCTGATACGGGTTGCTAGCGGCACGTTGATCGGTCTGGATGCGGATGAACGGGCGCAGCATAATGCGGGCAGGGGTGACCGGATTGCTGATCGTGTTGCGGCTATTGGCGGTAGCTGGGCCTTTATCCTGACGTTCTTTGTCGTGCTGGTGAGTTGGATGGTCATCAATAGTCCAGCGTCCGAACATCTGGGTATCCCGGCATTTGACCAATATCCCTATATCTTCCTCAATCTGATGCTCTCAATGCTGGCTGCTATTCAAGCGCCGGTGATTATGATGAGCCAGAACCGGCAGGCGAAAAAAGACCGGATTGCTGCACGCCACGATTATGAGGTGAATTTACGCACACAATTGGAAATCATGCGGTTGGCCGAGAAGGTGGACCGAATACTGGACCATTTGGAAATAGAGGAGAGATAAAGGTAAGGTTGGTCGATCAGCCCCATTTGCGGGTGCGGTACCATTTGGTGATGATATATTTGGTGCCTTCTTCCACCGGAGTGCCCGCGTGGATGGTCTTTGGGTTGGGAATGCCGTCATGATCGGCGTTGTTCCAAGTCAACAACACACCTGGCTGGGGCGGAATGTTCATGCCCAGATCGGTGAAGCGGGTGGCGCCGCCCTTGGTGACCGCATTGAGGTAGATCATGGCAGTCCAGCTGCGCTGTCCACCATTTTTTCGTTCCATTTTCCAGTAATCCTGATCGGTGTAGAACCAGTCATTATGCGCCTTGAATTGCTGGCCGGGCAAATAACGCTGGCCCTGGATTGCCTCACCGCATTCCGCATTGATACCGAGAAAGTCGTCAATCCGCCGGCTGATGCCTGCTATGAAGGGATCATGCGGATCCAGATTACCGGAAAAGGATGTGCGAAAACCAGTGGCGTAATCCTGATCATACAGCTCGCTCGGCTTGGCAACGATATCTATCATTGTCACCAGCCGCGTGCATTCCGGTGCTGTCAGAAAGCCGCCAATGGCGTAGATTTCGGCATCGTCGGTCGGCACTTTATAGGCTTTTGGATCGGCCTGAAGGCGTTTTCTTACGGTGGTGCCCACGCGTTTCAGGGCATCACGATCCGGCACGGTAGCGGTTTTGGTCATGGCAGCGTTCTAGCATGCGTTGTTCCGGCTTCAAGCCGCAGTTTGCCGACCAATTGTGTGCTGCGGCCAATCTGTGGTAGTGAGATTATCAATGAGGGAGACGAGAGACTATGACCGCTTCGCTGCAGGCCCGCTATTCAAAGGGCGCGATGATATTTCACTGGAGTATCGCTATCGCCGTGATCGTAAACTGGCGGTTGGCAGAAGCGGCCGCGCATGCCGCGAAAGCAGATGCGGGCTGGTATATGGCTCAGCACAAAGCCATTGGCATTTCCATTTTGATACTGAGTATTGGCAGGCTGGCCTGGCGGCTTACTCACCCAGCACCGTCTCTGCCGGTGAACTATGCCGCATGGGAACGGATTTTGGCGAGGGGTTTGCATATAGTGTTCTATGTGATGCTGATCGGCCTGCCAATTGGCGGATGGCTCGCGAGCTCCTATTTTGGCAGGGGGGTGGATATGTTCGGGCTGTTTACCGTGCCCGCATTGCCGGTCAGCAGCGATCCGGAAATGGGCAAGACTGTTATTGGCTTTCATGGCACCGGCGCAGAAGCACTGGTTTATCTGGTTGCGCTGCATGTTCTGGGCGCGCTCAAGCACACATTCTATGACAGGGACGGCGGGATCTACCGGATGCTGCCATTTGGCAAAGCGGGTTGATCCAGCTTACAAAACGCTAACGCTCCGCCCGGTATGGGGCGGAGCGATGCGTTCTCGAGAGGCGTTTTGGTTAATAGAAGAAGTCGTGAATGACGTCCAAAACTTCACCGGTATAGGTGTTGACCAAAACAACATCGCCGTAATACCGGACCCAGCGATAGGGGCCGTACACTTCGGGTAGACGGTAAGTCCACGGGTCGTTGATCCAGTACCGGCTCCCGAAAAACGCGGTGTCAAAGAAAAAGCCGATGTTGATCCGGTTGTAGCGGTGATTACGGAATGGCGCGTAATAGCGCCCAAGGCGGAACGTATTGCGGTTATAGCGGCGATGGTTGTACCAATTATACCGGCTGTTGTTGCGCCACTGGTTTCGGTTCCAGCGGCGATAATCGCGGCGTGTCTGACGGTAGTCACGGCGGTCCGCGCGGCGATCACGGCGGAAATCACGGCGGTTGTCCCGGCGGATATCCTGGCGAGCCTCGCGGCGATTGTCCCGCCTTATCTCCCTGCGCGCGTCGCGCCGATCGAACCTGCGTGCATCGCGCCGCGCCTGATTGCGGACGCGGTTTATATTGGCAGTATTACCGCGGCGATCGGCGCTTTGATTGAAACGGCGCTGCGCGCGATCCTGCCGCCCGTCAATTCGGCGATTAATTGTGCGCTCAGAGCGGCGTTCGGCGCGGCGGTCATCACGTCGGGCTGCTCGCCTTTGTTGTGGCCGTTCGCGAGCGTCAACCTGTCTCTGGCGGCGGTTTGTGCGTTGCTCGCCGCGTCTGTCCTGGCGGGCCTCCGCTTGATTGCGCCGTGATTGTTGACGCGCTTGCTGGCGTTGGCCCCGGTTTTGCTGCCTGACTTGTTGGCGCTGGCCGCGATTGGATTGTCGCGCTTGCGACCGGTCCTGGCCGCTGCGTTCAGCGCGTTGGCTTTCTGCGGCAGATGCCTCGGGCGCGGGGACAGCGATAAATGCCATCGCCATAGCAAGGGCAGAGGCGCTGCCTGCGGTGAAAAATTCTTTAATGGTCATGCGGCTTCTCCAATTCGCTGCCGCGCCCACCATGCGGCCCTGTTGATAGCTGCGGTATAATTCAGATAAACTGACCTGAAACTGAACAAAGTGTAAATGCTTACGTTCATATTAATCGCTTTGCTAATGAACGCGGGCATCTATGGCTGATTGGTTGACATCGCCCGATTTCGGCCGTCAAGACCGCATCATGAAACTCACTTTCGAAGATGTCATCCAGGACATCACGGACCGCCTCACAGCCGGAGCGAACAGCCGCAAATCCGCCATGCATACCGCAGTAGTTGCAACGGCGGATTGCGATGTGCGGGTGATGGTGCTGCGCGAATATGATCCCGCATTGCGCCGGCTTCGCTTTCATACCGATGCGCGCAGTCCAAAAGTCGCCGTAATCCGCGATAATCCGCTGGTTTCGGTACTAGTCTATGATGCGGAGGCGAAAGTGCAAATCCGGATGCGCGGGCAGGGCATCGTCGCCACCACTTCGCCGCAGGCAGAAGCCGCCTGGGATGCGGCGACCAATTTTGCCAAGCGTTGCTATCTTGCGAAGGCTGGGCCGAGCAGCGTCAGCGCAGAGCAGACATCGGGGCTACCCGACTGGGCGGAGGGTATCAATCCGACAGATGCGCAGGTTGCGGATGCCCGGCAAAACTTTGCGCTGCTTTATGTCACCGTGACCGAATTTGACTGGCTGTACCTCGCCAATACCGGCCACCGACGTGCAAAAGTATCGGTTACGCCCGATCTGCCGGGTTGGACTGCCGATTGGCTCGTTCCCTAATCGCCACGAACAAATCACCGCGTTCAGGCGGCGCCAATATTTTTCAGCTTGGCCAGCAGACTTGCCTCATCAAACGGCTTGGTGACATATTCATCCGCGCCCGTATCAATTCCGCAGTGAATATCCATCGCCCCCGCCTTGGTCGTACAGAACACGACCTTGGGTTGCTGCGGAACCTTTAATGCGCGCAATGCGGCCAGGAATTCGATACCGGTCATGATCGGCATATCCCAGTCCAGAATCACCAGATCGGGCATTGTCATGAGGCATTTATCGAGCGCCTCCTGGCCGTTTTCGGCTTCGGCAACTCGGTAGCCGTGCGCTTCGACGATGTGCCGTGCGACTTTGCGGATCATCCGCGAATCATCCACCAGCAGGCAGTGCCGCTGCGGCCCGGCATATCCATCCGCCGGTGCAGGCTTCACCGCTGATACCCGGCGGCCATAGGTGGCAGGAACCTGAACCGGTTGCGCCGCAGATGTTGCCGGCGCTGCGCGCGTCACCGGTGCAATCGCTACGCCGTCTGCTTTGGGGGCGTTGCCATTTGCCTGTCCGGGCAAACCGTCCCGTTTAATCAGATTGTAAATGGGACGACCTCCCCCTGGTCTTTCACGGCCAGCGGCGAGCCTGCCAGTTCTTCCTCGCCCTCCGTTTTGCGGACATGAAGAAAGGGCACCCACACTTCGCCGTAATCGGCTTTCTGGTACCACAAATCGAGCACGTCATACGACGCCCAAAAACCGTTCGGGTTTTGCAAGCGCACACCTTCACCGATGCGAGGGACGACGGCGAATTTCAGCCGCTCGTTGGTCTGGTGTGTCTCGTTCTGAATTTCGATGTCGATCACGACTCTGCGCCCCTTTAATCTTGATCCGCGTGCTACGGGAAAATGCTTTCTGAAAAGCAAACAAAGTGTTGCGCGGCCATTAACCGTAAATTGAGGATTGGCCGGAGCAGGGGTAGGACAAGGCGTTGTTGGAAAGTGACGCTCCGCCTCCTTATCGGGCGGACAAAGGTGACACTGTGTCACTTTCGCGAGATCGCGAATTATCGTGTGTTTTTAGAGGGGTAAGGGGCAGGTTTTGAGCCGGACGGACACAGGAAGCGGTCGATTATGTGTGACTTTTGGACGGATGCCTGCCGCGCCTGCGGATGGCGTTAGAATGGTGCAATAACGATGGGAAAGAGCTGGGGCCGTTTCTAGCAGCCGCCCGGTGTGTAGGAAAATCGGGTATTGCTGTTTCGCGCAGAGAGCGCATGGGAAGTGGAAACGCAGAGATGTCTCGTCTTCGGTTCTCCGCGTCTTTGCCAAGGCCCAAACAGGTGCCAGATCGGACGAAACTGCATTCCGGATCGAGTCCGGGGCCAAAAAGTCATGAAGACACTATCTTCTCTCGTAAAGGCGGGAATCGAGAGCAATCGGTCACCACCCAGCCGCGATATGGTGTGTGGTCAGACTCGCTCGCTTTTGCCGGAATGACGATGCATAGTGATTTTTGACTCATGTGTATAATAGTGTTAATCGATACACATGAGAACCAATGTGGTCATTGACGATGCCTTGATGGCGGACGCGCTGAAAGCGAGCGGTTTGAATACCAAAAAAGCGGTTATCGAAGAGGCGCTGCGAAAGCTTGTATTGCTCAGGAAGCAGGCGAATATGCGTCAGTTGCGCGGCAAATTGGTATGGGATGATGATCTTGATTCGATGCATCAGGATTGATGATATTAATCGACTCAAGCGTTTGGATTGATTTTTTCAACGGCAAACCGACCGCAGAAACAGATTATCTCGATGCGATATTGGGCCATGCCGAAATTGTTGTTGGTGATTTGATACTGACAGAGGTTCTTCAGGGATTTCGCGATGACGGTGATTACTCGAGTGCCTGTTCCGCGTTCGAAGCTTTCAAAATCATCGCAATTTCTGACGCCATCATCGCTTTCAAAGCCGCCTCCAACTACCGGCTGCTTCGCAAGCGTGGTATAACTGTCCGCAGGACAATCGATACATTAATAGCAACGCGCTGCATTGAAGATGGAATTGAGTTGCTTTTTAGTGACCGCGACTTTGATCCGTTTGTCGAACATTTCGGCCTGAGAAACGCTTTGGTTGCAAGCAGCTGATTACCGACTGAGCTTCTTATACGCCAACCGCGTAGGCCGGTCCGCCGCATCACCCAGCCTACGCCGCTTGTCTTCTTCATATTCCGCGAAATTGCCTTCGAACCATTCGACGTGGCTGTCGCCTTCAAACGCCAGAATATGCGTCGCCAGACGGTCGAGGAAGAAACGGTCGTGCGAGATAACCACCGCGCAGCCAGCGAAGTTTTCCACCGCATCTTCCAGCGCGCGAAGGGTTTCCACGTCGAGATCGTTGGTCGGCTCGTCGAGCAGCAGCACATTGCCGCCTTCCTTGAGCATTTTCGCCATATGGACGCGGTTGCGTTCACCGCCCGATAGCTTGCCGACGACTTTCTGCTGGTCCGCGCCCTTGAAATTGAACGCGCCGACATAGGCACGTGTGCTCATGTCGTGGCCATTGACTTTCATATAGTCGAGTTCGTCGCTGACTTCCTGCCACACATTGTTTTTCGGGTTCAAATCATCGCGGCTTTGGTCAACGAAGCCCAGATGCACCGTCTCGCCGATTTCGATGGTACCGCTATCGGGGGTTTCCTGACCGGTGATCATTTTGAACAGGGTGGATTTGCCCGCGCCATTGGGGCCGATCACGCCCACGATGCCGCCCGGCGGGAGCATGAAGGACAGATCTTCAAACAGCAGCTTGTCGCCAAATGCCTTGGAGATACCCTTGGCTTCGATCACTTTACTGCCGAGGCGTTCGGGAACCTGGATAACGATCTGCGCTTTGCCCGGTTTGCGGTCCTGCTGCGCTTCCTGCAATTGTTCAAATTTGCGGATACGCGCTTTGGATTTGGTCTGGCGGCCTTTGGTGCCCTGACGTATCCACTCAAGCTCTTCGGCGAGCGCCTTCTGACGGCCGGAATCCTCACGGTCTTCCTGCGCCATCCGCTTGGCTTTCTTGTCGAGATAGGTCGAGTAATTGCCCTCATACGGATAGTAGGAACCGCGATCGAGTTCCAGAATCCATTCCACCACATTGTCGAGGAAATACCGGTCGTGCGTAATCATCAGCACAGCGCCGGCATATTCCTTCAGATGGTTTTCCAGCCATTCGACGCTTTCCGCATCAAGGTGGTTGGTCGGTTCGTCGAGCAGCAGAATGCCCGGTTTCTGAATCAGCAAGCGGGTGAGGGCGACGCGGCGGCGCTCACCGCCTGACAGGTTTTCAACCGATGAATCGGATGGCGGGCAGCGCAGCGCCTCCATCGCGATTTCGAGCTGGTTGTCGAGCGTCCATCCGTCGACCGCGTCAATTTTCTCCTGCAGCGCGCCCATTTCCTCGCCCAGCGCCTCAAAATCGGCATCCGGCTCGGCCATCTCGGCAGTCACGGCGTTGAACCGATCCACCATATCGGCCACATCGCGTGCGCCGTCTTTGACATTTTCGAGAACGGTCTTGCTGTTATCCAGCTCCGGCTCCTGCGCCAGATAGCCGACGGTGATATTTTCCCCCGCCCATGCTTCGCCGGTAATGTCGGTATCAAGCCCCGCCATGATCTTTATCAGTGTGGATTTGCCCGCGCCATTGGGCCCGACAATGCCGATTTTTGCGCCTTGGTAGAATTGCAGATTGATGTTCGACAAAACCGGCTTTTTCGCGCCGGGGAAAGTCTTGGTCATGTTCTTCATGACATATGCGTATTGCGCGGCCATCGTATCGGTCCTTCGGAGAGTATAATTCTGGTGGGTTGGATATACGCAGCAGATAGGGACTATGCATGCATCGGGCAAGCATGGCGTGTGGGGGGCACGGCGTGTGGGAGCATGTCCGGGGGCGGGGTAAGGTAAGGAGGGGCTTGGCTTTACGGTGCGGGCGCATTAGCACGCGTGACCATGAACAGAAAACGTCTCGCGCTGAGCGCCGCCGCCCTGTGTTTCACCATGCCAGCTTTGGCGGCTGCGCAAGTTCCCGACGGTGTCTATAAATATCCGGCGCAGGTGCAGGCGGACGAGGCGCTTATATCTGACGAAGCGGCTTGGGATTTTGTCGAGGGCATCACGACCGAAGTCGGACCGCGTCAGGCGGGAACAGAGGCCGAGGCGCGTGGCCGCGACTGGGCGGTCAAATGGCTGAAAGCGCGCAGCTTCGACAATGTCGCAGACGAACCGTTCATGATGGATACGTGGGTACCGGGTGATACGCATAAGGCCCAGATCACCAGCCCGTTCCCCCAGCCTTTCGTGATCCAGCCATTGGGCGGCAGCGCATCGACCGGGCCAGAGGGTATCGAGGCCGAAGTGGTGATGTTTGCGACAGTCGCGGAACTGAGTGCGGCGCCTGCGCGAAGTCTTGAGGGCAAGATCGCCTATATCAGCCATTCGATGACCCCCACGCAGGACGGATCGCAATATGGCTTTGCCGGGCCCGCGCGCTGGATCGGCGCGGGTATCGCCCAGTCCAAGGGCGCCATTGCCACAGTGATCAAATCCGTCGGAACAGACTATCACCGCAATCCGCATACGGGCGGGGCGACGTTCCGCCGCGCAGACGGATCAACCGATGTGGGCCGCGTGGTGCCGACACCGGCGGGCGCTTTGTCGCTTCCCGATGCTGCCAATCTGGAACGGATGTTTGAGCGTGCGGGTGACCGCACGATTACCATGAAACTGGTATTAACACCGGAGCGGCTGGGCATGACCCAAAGCGGCAATGTGGTGGGCGAGATTGCCGGGCGCGACCCGTCGCTGCCGCCGGTGCTGCTTGCGTGTCATCTGGACAGCTGGTGGAATTCGCCCGGTGCCTTTGATGACGGCGCGGGTTGCGGGATTGCTGCGGCCGCGGCGCTCAACGTGCAAAAGCATGGCCAACCCTTGCGGACCATTCGGGTGCTGCTGGCCGGTGCAGAGGAAGTCGGGCTGTTTGGCAGTACCGCCTATTCACAGGCGCATATAGATGAGCCTATCGGGGTCGCCTATGAAAGCGATTTCGGCGCGGACCGGATCTGGCGTTTTGAAAGCAATTTCCGCGATACCAACGCTTCGCTTCACGAACAGCTTGCCGCATCGGTTGCGCGTTTCGGCGTGGCGGATTCGACAATCGTGGCGCGGGGCGGGGCGGATATCAACATCGCCCGCGACCAGAAAACAGCGATCATTGATTTGCAACAGGATGGCACCCGCTATTTTGATCTGCATCACACACCCGATGATACTCTGGACAAGATTGATCGCGTGCAATTGCGCCAAAACGTCGCTGTGTGGACCCAGATTACCGGTATTCTCGCCAATTATGAGGGGTCAATTCAGGGAGACTGAAGCCGCTTCGCCCGCGCACGGTGACATGCTGGCCAAGCTGCCAGAGAAAGCGCCGGATGATAAAAAGGCCAGCGTCTGTTGAGGACGCTGGCCTTTTTGGTGCTTAGTGAGGGGAACTCACTTGGCGATCATGGCGATACCGGTGCGTCGTCATCATTATCGCCGCTAAGGGCAATGACGCCGCCTGCGACCGCAGCCAGGCCGAGGAGAATGGGCCACAGGCCAATACCATTACCGGCTTCCTCAACCGCAGCAGGGGCCGCCTGTGCAACAGCAGGTGCTGCGGGCTGAGTGACAGGTGTGGCCGGCTGCACCGCTGGCGCAGGTCCCTTAAGAGGCAGAACACAGCCTTGTGCGCCGGAGGTACACGGATTGCCCATCATCATGGTCATCTGCAGCAGCGAGGGAGATGTCGCTGCGAATGAAAATGCCGGAGCAGCATATGCGGCAGCGTTGGCCTGTGCGCCAACCGAACCAACGACCAAAAATGACGCCAATGCTGCGCTCGCCGCTTTCTTCAATATCATAATACACTCCTGAAATCACTTTGATGAGAACCGAACAATCTCGCTCACCGAGAGATGAAACATTGCCGGAATTAATAACCAGCCACCCAATAGGGCGATTCGGGCGGCGCCGTCCACCGCCAAGAGTGTAAATATTTGTCTACAATAAATGTAAATTAATGTATCCCTACGCAAATAGTTGCAAAATCATCGTCTGGCGGTTTGACAATTGCATGATGCGCGAACATTTCAGTGTGACGTCTGGCATGCACACCTGAAAAGTGTATGCCGTGCGCAAGAATTCACGGCGTTTGACTGTCTCAATATTAGGAGCAAAATATGCGAAGTCTGATTGTACTAACCGGCCTGGTGGGCGCGAGTATATCGCTTGCTGCACCAGCTGCGGCCCAAGCCAACCTGTCAGGGGAGGAGCTGCGCGGGCAAACTGTCGATGTTCTGTTTGCCGACGGAACCCGCAATGCGGTCTTTTTTGGCGGAGACAATAGTGCCGTGATCGCGGCCCCGTCGGGCCTGCGCTCGACCGGCACCTGGACCGCATCCGGCGGTAAAATCTGTTTGAATGCAGGCGGTGCCAGTGAATGTTGGGACTATGTCCGCCGCTTCACCGCCGGACAGGCCATGACACTCAATAGCAGCTGTAACGAAACATCGCAGTGGACTGCCCGATCGGTCAACGCACCGGTTCAGCAAGCCGCACCTGCGATCACCCGGGGTGAGCGGGGCTAAGCCGCATTGGGCGGCGCCCATCCTAACAGACGCCTGTGGACGGTATTGGCTTTCGGGCTGATGGCTCTACAGGCGTTTCCGGCTGCGGCATCAGACGCGGTGTCCGCATATGCGCCGGATGCCTCCACGCCGGACATGTCCGCTATCGGCGCAGGTGGCGACATGGTCTGGCCGGACGTTGAATGGGTCGCAGAAACCGAGAATTTTCTTCAGGTCCGCTTCCGCGAGGCGGCCAAGAATTTCGCCGCAGAGTGGGGAAACCTCCCGCAGGAGCGGCTATCGCCAGGGAGCATCTTACGGCCAGGCGCAGCCGGGGCCAGAGTGGATGCGGTGCGGCGAAGGCTGGGATTGCGGGAAACCGGGATTTTCGATGAGACGCTGGCTGGCAAAATATCGGCCTATCGCGCTGCGCATGATCTGCCCATTGGACGGCATATTGATGATCCGCTGATCCGCTCGCTCAATCTAGGCTTCGCGCATTATTCGCGGCAAATTGATCTCAACCTTCAGCGGCTGCGCCAATTGCCCGGCCGGTTGGGGAGCCGGTTTGTACTGGTCGACAGTGCGGCCCAGCAACTATTCATGTTTGACGGCGAGCAGATCGCCGGATCGATGAAAGTGGTGGTGGGTAAACCCAGCGACCAGACGCCATCACTGATGGGCAAAATCGACCGCGTCGTGCTCAATCCTTATTGGAATGTCCCGCCCGATCTCACTCAGACCCGCTACGCACCGCGGATATTGAGCGGCGGCGAACGCTACCTTGAAACACGCGGATTTGAAGCATTGTCGGACTGGTCCGACACTGCGCAGATTTTGCGCCATGATGCGGTCGACTGGAGATCGGTGGCATCGGGGCAGCAGGAATTGCGGTTACGCCAGCGGCCGGGACCGGGCAACGGGATGGGAACAATCAAATTCATGTTCCCCAACCAGCACGGTGTCTATCTGCATGATACGCCCAGCAAGGGGTTATTCGGCAAGGCGATCCGCGCATTCAGTGCCGGCTGTGTAAGGCTTGAAAAACCGTGGCAACTGGCCGACTGGTTGTTCGGTCACAGGCCCGCAACCCATAGCAGCCAGCCAGAACAATCGGTCAATCTGCCCGATACGGTGCCGATTTATATCGTCTATCTGACCGCCATGCCCAGCACGGACGGCTTCGATTTTCGCAGCGATATTTACGGGCGCGATACACCATAATCATTGCGTGACATGGTCATCATACAGGCCCGCAAATGTCCGCTATTTTCGCTGCGGTCAGGCGCTTTCGCGGCCATGAGCCGCTTGGCCTTGCTTTCCGCGCCGACTTCCCGCGCCAACTTCCCGCGCGGGCTTTCCCTTTTTTGGCAGCTTGTCATCGCGCGCTTTCAGGACTTGATCCAGCGATATATCTAAGCGGCGAGCCGAGCGAGCGTTGAACTGCGATGCGAAGAAGAACCGCTGGCTGATATGCCAAAACGAAATGATGGTCGGGGAGACAAGATTCGAACTTGCGACCCCCTGTACCCAAAACAGGTGCGCTACCAGGCTGCGCCACTCCCCGACTCTATCATTTCTCAATCCCGCTTGTGGAATTGAACCAGTTGGCATCTGGTGGGCCCGGAGGGATTCGAACCCCCGACCTAGCCGTTATGAGCGGCCAGCTCTAACCAACTGAGCTACAGGCCCGGAAGATGCCATACAGCGTCGCAGCGACTAGCGGGGGTATTCCGCCTGTGCAAGACAAGAAATGCACCGCGCTGCATAAAGCTTACTTTTGTATAGCGCCCAGCAACTCCTTTACTGTTGTGGGGCGCACTCCTCGCATATCCAGATATGTGTAAATCCGGCTCCACCAATCATACAGCTGCTCCAGATCGCGTGCATCGCGCACATAAGGCGTGTTGCCCGGCACAATCGATGGGCTGTGGAATGACAGAACCAGCAGCGGCAATTGGTCATCAATCGCAATATCGATACCGCGCAATGCCTCTTCAGCGGTGACGCCTTCTGGCGTGAGCGAAATCCGTTCCAGCAGGCCGAGATAGGATGCAAGGCCTGTCAATTGCGGCATTTTTGCCAGCATCGGATATAGCGCGCGTCCCTGTTTGCGCAGCATCCCGAAATAGACCGTCGTCAGCGGTAATTCCAGCAATTGCCTATCCGCATCGACCCAATAGGGGACCAGGGGGTGGTTACGGTAATCGGGACCGCCCGCTGCACTGTAATCAAAATTTGCGCGCACCGATGTATCAACCGTGATCCCGCCATTTTTCAGCATCTCCGCGCTGGATGGTCCCAAGCCGTAGCGGCCGGCCCGGTAAATCTGCGGCTCGGCAGCAAAGTTTGCGCGGATGGCATCGCGTAGCGCCAGAAATTTCCGCTCCGCCAGTTCTGGCGGCAAATTCCCGGTGAAACTGTTATGGCCGGTCACTTCCTCCTCAAACGGAGGATTGACCCAAGGGTGCAGCTGAATACCGATTTCCGCTTTGCCCGCAGCGAGCGGCCCGGCGAGTACTTCGCGCGCGGCATCCGATGTCGCGATCGGCCAGTCGATCAGATAGACGGGGCTGACCCCCATAGCTTCACAGAAGTCTTGGAATTCCGCCAGCTTCTCGACATGGCCAAGCCCGTGGCCGGTGGCGCGAAACGGACCGTCCCAGTCAAATTCTTCTTCAGTATCGACAGTGAGCAGGGAACGCGTGCCAAATTCCGGCGCGAAGATGGCGGCAGAACCGGATGGCGGCGGTGTCGTCATTGGCCGATCCAACTGCCTGTGCTCCCCTCAGCATCCGCCCGCAAATACAGGCAGCACAGCACATGTTACGCAGTGCCATTCGCCTGTTGCTGGCTAGGGGCCGCATTGTCGCTGGTCAATAGGGGGAGCGACAGGATCAGCCAATCATCCACACGCGCCAGATCGCCGCCAGCGCCGCGTGCTTCGGCGCGCGCCAGCCGCAGCGCGAAACCGGCCCCGAACATGCCCGCACTCAATACGCCGCCAGCGGGTTTGGGCGTTGTGGCGAAAATATCGGGAACGCTGCACAAACTCGCCGGGATTTCGCAGCATAGCCGCAGAGCGCCGCCATGCACGGCCAGTTCGACATGCACATGTTCGCCAGCACCCACCGCAGCAGCCAGATTGGCAAGGAACCGCCAGGCCAGTGCTTCGCCGTCCCCTCTGGCCATCGCGACCA
Organism: Pontixanthobacter sp.; assembly: GCF_049682855.1. Taxonomy (NCBI): domain Bacteria; kingdom Pseudomonadati; phylum Pseudomonadota; class Alphaproteobacteria; order Sphingomonadales; family Erythrobacteraceae; genus Pontixanthobacter; species Pontixanthobacter sp. The sequence goes on from NZ_JBAUIK010000007.1 coordinate 138,524, forward strand.
TCGGCGCATCAACCATACGAAATTCGAAAGTGGCATTTTTCGGTTTCAACACGGTTTGTAGCTGGTCGATCTGGCCGGAGACAATGGTTCCGAAATCGCACACGCCTGCTTCCATGTCGAGCGCGCCAGTTTCCAGCCTTGCCAGCCGGTCGAGTTCGTCAAAACCGGCCAGCATCCGGGCGCTATCCCCGGCAATATTGGCGGCCAGCGCACGATATTCATGCGGGGCGGGACCGAATAATTGTTGCTGGATAACCTCGGAAAACCCCTGAATGGCATTCACCGGAGTGCGCAATTCATGCAGCAACTGGCGCAGGCGGTCGGCCTCGAGTGATGCCGCGTCGTCGTCATTGTCGGCAGATAGCTCTGCTTCACGCCGGAATGTACCTGCATAGCCATAAAAATGGCCGTCCTGCTGGCGGAAGCGGGGAAAGGCATCGGCGATCCAATCGCCAGCGATCGCGGGCGCACCCGCCAGCGTCATACGCTGACCGGTCATGGGTTGGCGGAACCGCATCGCCAACCGTGCAGCATCATTGTTGAGCACCATGCCGATAAGTGACGGCGCAACCGCTTCGCTCGCCCAGTCAATCCGGCCAGCACCGTCGCATGTGAACGAAAATGCCGTCAGTTCAGCTTTGGCGTGTTCATCGGTCAGACCATCCAGAGGCAAATGCGGATCCGAGCGGGTATTGGGCGCATTGCCGCGCGCCTTGCGAAATTGTTCGATCCGCTGCACGAGCGCGCCGATCGCGCTGCTTTCGGGCAGGCTGGCGTTTTCGGCTTCGGACCCCTGCGTATCGGCATATTCTGTTTTGGCCCCATCAGGCTCGGCGCCACTTGGCTCGGCCTCATCTGCCTCGGCCCCATCAGGCTCGGCCCCATCCGTCTCAAGCGCGTCTGTTTCGAGCGCGTCTGGCCGGGGCAAACCGCGGTCCCGAATACCGAGCCGTTCGAGAACTGCATTGGTGGTGGCCCCCATATCCCCGCGTAGCCGCAGGAAACCGCGCGCCCGCACGGGAAGGCGGGGAATGAGCGTTGCCCATTCATCTTCGGTCAAATTCGCCCGCGCAAGAGCGGCGGCAGCGACTTCGGGCTCGTCTTCGGCCAGATGCGCCGCCAGCTCGGGATTGCGAAAGCGCAAACCGGGATCGTTGATCATTTCCGCGCGCTTGGCGGCGGGAATAGTCTCACCAAGTGCTGCAAGCCTTAACCACGCTGCTGCCCGCAGGCTCTGATCGCGCCCGCCTCTTGCGCCGCCCAGCAAATCCAGCAATTGGCGGAACTGCGTCCGCGCCGCGCGTTCGCCCGATGCGCGGTGGCGCAATACAGTGGCAAGGCGGTCGTCAAAGTGCATGGCGGCGGGGCGTTTCCTCAATCTGCGGCATGTCGGGCGAGCAAGTGTATGCGCCGGGGAAAACCACCGGTCGACCGGGGCATATCAGTTTCATGTGGGTAAGAAACGCAGCCCGCACGAAGCGTTGCAAAGCGGGACAATTGCTGTCAGGAATAATAATATTAGGCAGCACACCTTGACTGTGGCGTTTATATTGCCCGAATGCCGCGACACCTCGCACTTATGCCGTAAGGATATTTCGTATGGCCAATCTCGACGAAATTGATCGCAGTCTGCTGGCAGAATTGCAGGCGCAAGGCCGCGTGACCAATGTCGAACTGGCACAGCGTGTCGGCCTGACCGCGCCGCCCTGTCTGCGCCGGGTGCGCGCATTGGAGGATAACGGGGTTATCAAAGGCTACCACGCCGATCTCGATGCCTCGCAATTGGGTTTTGCGATCACCGTCTTCGCGATGGTCAGCCTGAAAAGCCAGGCCGAGAGCGCGTTAAAAGAATTTGAAGAGGCGATGCACGATCTGCCCGAGGTACGCGAAGTGCATATGCTCAATGGCGAGATCGACTTTATCCTGAAAGTCGTCAGCCGCGACTTGCAGAGCTTTCAGGAATTTTTGACCAGCAAGCTGACCCCTGCGCCCAATGTCGAAAGCGTGAAAACATCGCTGACCATCCGCACCAGCAAACATGAACCAGGGGTGCCGTTGGGTTGAGTGTAGGGTTTGATGGCACAGTACGGTTTCGTAGAGGGGCATTGCTGCTTGTTTATGTGATCAGTATTTTGACGTGTGCCGTGTTTCTGTTCGCTGCTTTCATACCAGATTTGTTGCATACGCTAGGAAATAGCCCGGCCCGCGGAGCAGGCCTGCTTTTGCTCTTGGATTCATTCACCTATGGCAGCGTGAACATTGCCGTGCTTATGATAGTGATGGTTTGCGTTTACAAAGTCGTACAAAGTTTTAGGAAGCTGCGCGATCCGGTTGCGGTTTACGCGACAAAAGACCATTTCGGATTTCATGCAACTTTACGTCATCATGATGTATTTTTCACAGAGATTTTGGACATTACCCATCAATCGGGTGCGCTCAAGTAAGACTTATGGATTACGAGCTCGGTTGGAGGCCGAAAGGTTGTGAAGAATGTAGATGAATCAGATGCGAAAAAGATAATTGAATTTTTTCAATTGCTTAAGTCTTCCGCTTAGCCAGATATTCTTCCAGCCATTTGATCGTGTAATCACCGTTCAAAATGTCATCTTGGCGGATCAGTTCCTGATGCAGCGGGATTGAGGTTTTGACGCCTTCCACCACCATTTCCTCCAGCGCGCGGCGCAGGCGCATGATGCAGCCTTCGCGGTTACGGCCATAGACGATCAGCTTAGCGATCATGGAATCGTAATAGGGCGGAATTCTATAGCCCGCATACAGCCCGCTATCGACGCGCACATGCATACCGCCCGCCGCGTGATATGCGGTAACCTGGCCGGGTGAGGGGGCAAACGTGAACGGGTCTTCCGCGTTGATGCGGCATTCGATTGCGTGCCCGCTAAACACGATCTCGTCCTGCTTGACCGATAGGGGTTTACCGTCAGCAATGCGGATCTGTTCGCGCACCAGATCGACGCCGGTAATCATCTCGGTGACAGGGTGCTCAACCTGCAAACGGGTATTCATTTCAATGAAATAGAACGCGCCATCTTCCCACAGGAATTCGATGGTACCTGCGCCGCGATATCCCATATCAGCCATCGCGTCCGCGCAGATTTTGCCCATCCGGCCGCGCTCTTCATCGGACAAAACGGGCGAGGGCGCTTCTTCGAAGACCTTCTGGTGGCGGCGCTGCAATGAGCAGTCACGCTCACCCAGATGGATCGCATTGCCCTTGCCATCACCAAACACCTGAAATTCGATATGGCGCGGATTGCCGAGATATTTCTCAAGATACACGGTCGCATCGCCAAAGGCGGCGGCAGCTTCTGTGCCGGCGGCTTGCATCAAAGATGCCAGCTGATCTTCGCTTTCGCAGACTTTCATTCCGCGACCACCGCCGCCCGAGGCCGCCTTGATAATAACGGGATAGCCGATGTCATGCGCGATCTTGGCGGCCTCTGCCGGATCGCTGATCGCTCCCTCCGAACCCGGCACCAGCGGCAGGCCGAGTGCGCCAGCGGTTTTTTTCGCCATCACCTTGTCGCCCATTGTCCGGATATGCTCCGGCTTGGGGCCGATCCAGGCGATATCATGCGCCTCGACAATTTCGGCGAATTTCTCGTTCTCGGATAAAAAGCCGTAGCCGGGATGGATCGCATCGCACTGCGCGATTTCAGCCGCCGAGATAATCGCAGCGGTGTTGAGATAGCTTTCAGCTGCGGCGGGCGGGCCGATACAGACCGCATGATCGGCAAGCCGCACATGCATGGCATCGGCATCTGCGGTGGAATGTACCGCCACGGTCTGGATACCCATTTCATGCGCCGCACGGTGGATACGCAGAGCAATCTCGCCGCGATTGGCAATCAGAATTCGGGAAATACCCATCAGCCGATAACGACCAGTGGTTGGTCAAATTCGATCGGCTGCGCGTTCTCGACCAGGATCGCTTTGACCGTACCTGATGTGTCGGCGGTGATCGGATTCATCACTTTCATCGCTTCCACGATCAGCAATGTGTCCCCTTCTTTGACAGTGGCACCCACACTGATGAAGTCGGGCGCGTTGGGTTCGGGCGCGAGATAGACGGTGCCCACCATCGGCGATTTGAGCGCATTTGCATGCGTGTCACCATTATCCGCTTCGGGGGCGGGTACCGGCGCGCCTGTTGCAGGGTGAGTGACAGGGGCAGAGTGAGTGACAGGGGCAGGGCTAGAGGCGGGGGCAGCTGCCGCAGCAATCATCTGGGGCGGCGGAGCCATAGCTGCGATGCCACCTGCGCGAGAGACGCGGATTTTGCGTTCTCCGTCCTCGACTTCGATTTCCGTCAATCCGGTATGTCCCAGCATATCCGCCAGTTCACGCACCAGTTTGGTATCGACGTTCATGCCAGGCTTGCGCCCGCCTGCGCCCTTGGTTTCGGCCATATGTGCCCCATCAGTGCTGACGCTCCACGCAGGGAGCGGTGTTTAATCAAACACCGGCCTATGCAAGCCGCGACGCAGAAGAGCAAGCAAAAGCCGCGTGATCGGCCGCGTCAATTCGCCTTGATTACAGCTTTGCCGCAGCGTCAAGCGCGGCAATATAGGACTGCGCGCCCAGACCTTGCACCGTTTCCACCGCCGCCATGCCGACATAGGAATGATGGCGAAACTCCTCGCGGGTGGAGGGATCGGACACATGCACTTCGATCACCGGCGTACGAATGGCGCGGATCGCATCAAGCAGCGCGATGGAGGTGTGCGTGTAAGCCCCGGCATTGAGCAATACCGCCTTCGCGCCCTCGGCCTGCGCCTCATGCAGCCAGTCGACCAGATGCCCCTCATGATTGGACTGGCGCAGATCAATGTCCAGACCCAGCTCTCGCCCGCGATCCTCCAGCATTCCGGCAATATCGTCGAGCGTATCGGACCCGTAAATATCCGGCTCGCGCATACCGAGCAGATTGAGATTGGGGCCGTTGAGGACGTAGACGGTGTTGGTCATTCACCGCCGATAGCGCAGCATCACCCTATCTGTCGACGCCCTTCACCTTGCCCCACTGCCGTGCGGCCGTATAACCCAGATATCCTGTTCCAAACAGAGCATAAAGCGGCTCCGGCAATCCGCCGAGATAGGCGTTCATGCCCGATGCGATGTCGCTTGCGGTTGCCGGGCTGAATGCGGACAGGATGCCCATCGGCAAAGCGGTCAGCAGCAGCACATACATGACATAGAGGAAGCTGGGGCGGGCGCGGCTGGTCCACGGGTCTTTGGAATTGGCCTCCGCCACAATCGCGGACAAGCGCGCTTCGATGGATTGCAGCTCGTGCGTACCTTCCAATTTGAGCAGTTCCAGCTTAGCCCTGGCGCGCGCTTCCTTGTCGGGGATAATCTTGTCGATCAGCGATGCGATCGGGCCGATGAGGGATTCGAGTAATGCCATAGGGTGCGCTCCAGCGATCAGATTCGCAGCAGTGCTAACCAAATGGGTTCGTGTAGGAAAATTATTTCCCCGTTTAGGCGCTAGCCAGCAATGCCCTGGCAAGTTCGAGATGCGGGCGGTCCAGCATCGTGCCGTTCAGCCCAACCGTTCCTGCGCCGGGACTGGCTTCGAAGGCGGCGATGATGGTGCGGGCGTGGTCCAGTTCTTCCGCGCTGGGAGTGAAAGCTTCGTTGATCACCGGCACTTGTGCAGGGTGGATCGCCAGCATGCCGCGATACCCCTGGCTGCGGACCATCAATGCGCGCGTTTTGAGCCCGTCCAGATCGCGAAAATCGGACTGGATGGTTTCAATCGGAGCGGCTCCGGCGGCCACTGCACCGACAAGGCACAGGCTCCGCGCCAGTTCGAAAGTTGGCATATACTGGCCATTGGCTTGGAATTGCACGCGGGCACCAAGAGCTGAGGATAAATCCTCCGCGCCCCAGCTCATCGCGGCAAGGCGCGGCGCGCCCGCATAGCTGCCTGCGCAAAACATGGCTTTGGGTGTTTCGGTAACCAATGCAGCGACTTTGGTCGATCCGGCATCAATACCGTGTGTATTTTCAAGCCGCGTCAGCACCGCGTCCAATGTCTCGACATCCTCTTTACCCTCGGCTTTGGGCAAGAAAATTCCGCCCGGCGCGGCAGGCATGATGGCGTCCAGATCGGCCAGCGCCTCATTACCGGAGAGCGGATTGATGCGTACCCAGAGCCGCGCCGTGTCGCTGCGCGCGGTCAGGAAATCATGCACCAATCGCCGGGCCGCCGGTTTGCTGTCCGGCATGACAGAATCTTCCAGGTCAAGCAGCACAATATCGGCGTCACCATCGGCGGCCTTGCCCATTTTCCGTTCGCTATCCCCGGGGGCAAATAACCAGGAGCGCATTTTGATGGGGGTGGGTGATATGTCTGTCATGCTGCCATCAATATACAAACGCGGCGTTGCCGCAATGTCAGTGATGAAACGGCAGGCCTGCATGGCCTTGGATTGCGCGCGCCCTTGCCTTTTCACCGCGCTGTGCATAAGCCTGAGGATTGTTACACGTGTTTACAGCCGGTCACATCGGTTTACATGCATCTGCGGAACATATCTGTAGTGATCTTCCCGTCATATTTGACGAATAGGAGAAGCAGAATGTTAAGCCTTATCATCGGCATGGCAGCAATCATTACGGCGGCGGTCACGGCAATGGTTTTGGTTGATGGTTTGCGCGGCTGCTACCAGCGATACCGGGTATTAACCTTGCAAGTGAATGCGATGCATCCGGCCTGTTCCGCACCAACATCGCCCATCCGGGTCTGTGATCTTGCCAAGCTGCCGCTCAGGCAGGCAGCAGCAACCCAATCGCTGCAATCTGCCTGAGGAATATCCACTGGTCGGGACGATAGGATTCGAACCTACGGCCCCTACACCCCCAGTGTAGTGCGCTACCAGACTGCGCCACGTCCCGATCCGGTGGATGCCGCGCCTATAGGTCGCCATATTCCTGCACGCAAGAATAATTGGCCCGTTTCCGCGCGATAAAGCAGTGGGGAACGGGGTGTTTGCTGCGTTGTGCGCTCCTTGCATTGCTGCTAGGCGCACCCACTTATTCACTCGGATAAAGCGATTGCTGGCTTTGCCGCGCATGAAGCATGCATCCGGAACGACAATTTTTGGGATCATACGCAACGATGCTCTACCTTCTCACTGCCGCTGTTGGCGCCGCTGAGGCACCTCCCGCTTGGATCCAGTTTCTGCCTTTGGTCGGTATGGGCCTTATTTTCTGGTTTTTGATCATCCGTCCGCAAATGAAGCGGCAAAAAGAACATCAGGCGAAAGTCGCATCGATGAAAAAGGGTGACAGGGTTGTCACCGCAGGCGGACTTGTCGGCAAGGTTATGAAGGTTGATGATGATTATGCCGATCTGGAAATCGCCCAGGGCGTCCGCGTCAAAGCCGTCAAGAACACCATTGGCGATATTATCCCGCCAGCGGGCAAAGCGGCCAACGATTAACCACCGGCCACCGGATTTGAGCCTGCTAATTTAGGGATGGGGCTGCGCGACAATGCTTGAATTTCCAACGTGGAAAAAAATTTGGCTGTGGGGACTGGCTCTGGTGATGGCGTTGGCGGCGATGCCATCTCTGTTCAGCGCCGGTAATCTCAGCTGGCCCGATGCCTTGCCGAACCCGACGGTAAATCTCGGTCTCGATTTGGCGGGCGGCAGCCATATTTTGCTGGAGGCAGAGCCGGAGCAGGTCGTTGCCCAGCGCCTTGAGAACATGGAAGAGGGCGTGCGCACCGTATTGCGTCAGGCGGAACCGCGCATCCGTTTCGGGGATGTTTCGACCCGCGACGGCCAGCTCAGCCTGCTGCTCGATAGTGCCAGCGATGTTGACCGCGCCCGCGAGGAAATCCTGCCATTGATGAACGGCACCGGCCTGATCCAGGAATGGACGCTGGAGGTGGTTGATGAAACGCGCCTCATCCTGACGCAAACCGATGACGGGGCAGACAATGCTGTCACTCAGGCGATGGACAGCGCGACCGAAGTCGTCCGTAAACGGATTGATGCTCTTGGCACGCGTGAGCCGACCATCATCCGTCAGGGTGACACGCGGATTGTGGTCCAGGTTCCCGGGCTGCAGGATCCTGAAGAATTGAAAGCCTTGCTTGGTCAGACCGCCAGCCTGGAGTTTAAACTGGTCGATCTGACGGCGCTGCCGACCGACGTGGCGGCTGGGATTGCCCCTCCGGGTAGCCAGATTTTTCCTTTCGCCGATGATTCGCCGCAAGCGGGGACATCCATCGCCGTGCGCCGTTTGGGCGGCATCAAAGGTGACAATCTGACAAACGCTCAGCAATCGGTCGATCCGCAGACCAATGAAGCCGTTGTGTCGATCCAGTTTGACCAGCAAGGCGGCGCGAAATTCGCGCAGTTGACAGAGCAGAACGTCAATAAGCCATTTGCGATTATCCTTGATGGCAAAGTCCTGTCTGCGCCAAATATTAACGAGCCCATTCGCGGCGGCAGCGCGCAGATTTCAGGTAGCTTCACGACCGAATCCGCCAACCAATTGGCGATTTCCTTGCGGTCGGGCGCATTGCCGGTGGACCTGACCGTGGTTGAAGAACGTACCGTCGGGCCAGACCTCGGCGCGGATTCTATCAAGCGCGGCATGATTGCGATGATGATCGGCTCGGTCGCTGTGATCGCGCTGATGATCGCCAGCTATGGCAGGTTCGGTGTCTATGCCACGGTAGCTTTGTTCTTTAACGTGTTGATGTTGCTGGGTATCATGGCCATCGGCAATACCACTTTGACATTGCCCGGTATCGCCGGATTTGTGCTAACCATCGGTGCGGCGGTGGATGCCAATGTCCTGATTAACGAACGCATACGCGAAGAACGAAAACGCGGGCGGCGCGTAATCGCTGCTGTTGAAACCGGTTACAAGGAAGCCAGCCGCGCGATTTATGATGCGAACATCACCAACTTTATCGCTGGAGTACTGCTGTTCCTGTTTGGCTCCGGCCCGATCCGGGGCTTTGCGATCGTGCTGATTGTCGGCCTGTTCACCAGCGTATTTACCGCTGTATTCCTGACCCGCATGTGGGTCGCCGGATGGCTTCGCAAAGCCCGCCCGCAAGACTTGAACGTATAAAGGGGAGACTGACCATGCGACTGCTAAAACTTGTCCCCGAAGATACCAATATCAAATTCCTGAAATGGCGTGTGCCGTTTTATATCGTCAGCGTGTTACTGATGATTGCAAGCTGGGGGTTGGTGGCCGTACAGGGCCTCAATTACGGCGTTGATTTTGCCGGCGGTCAGGAAATCCGCGCCACATTCGTGGGTGAAGAAACCGCACCAATCACGGAATTGCGCCAAACCGTGGCGGCACTGGATGAGGTGGAAGACCCGGTTATTCAACGCTTTGGCGAGGTCAACCAGGTTTCCATCCGAGTCAAACTGCCGCCAGAGGCAGAAGGCGATCCCGGATTTGCCAATGCAATGACTGACCGGATTACCGAAGCCATGCAGGCTGGCCATCCAGATGTTCGCATAGACGGGGTCGATTCGGTATCCGGCAAGGTTTCCGGCGAATTTCGCAACGATGCCGGGTGGGCGCTGCTGGCGGCGATGATGATGGTCGCGCTGTACATCTGGATCCGGTTTGAATGGCAATTTGGGGTTGGCGCCCTGTTTGCTCTGGTCCACGATGTGTCGCTCACTCTGGGATTTTTCGCGGTTACGCAGCTGGAGTTCAGCCTGCAGATTATTGCCGCGATCTTGGCGATTATCGGCTATTCCTTGAACGATACGATTGTGGTCTATGACCGTATTCGGGAAAATCTGAAGAAATACCGCAAAATGCCGCTGCCCGAATTGCTCGACCTGTCCGTAAACGAGACTTTGGCGCGCACGATCATGACGTCGTTGACGTTGTTTGTCGCCTTGATTGCTCTGCTGTTAATCGGTCCGGCAAGCCTGTTTGGTCTGGTTGCCGCGATCACACTGGGTCTGTTTATCGGTACCTACAGCTCGGTATATATGGCGGCGCCGATCCTTATCTGGCTGGGGGTCAATTCCGACAGCTTCGTGCCCGAAGAAACGGTTGCGGATAAGCAGGAACGGCTGGCTCGCGGCGAAATGTAAGCCCGTTTCCCGGCCCTGACCCTAGCTGATCAGGCGTGTGTAATAATGCGACAGCTTTTCCGCATTGGCCTGCCAGCTGAACTGCTCGGCCATTGCTGCAACGGCTGCGCGCGGCGGGCGATTGGCCAGTATTTGCTGCAATCCTGCGGTGACCGCTTCCAGCGACCGGTCCACGATCAGCCCGGCATCCTCCGACGTAACAAGTTCACGCGCACCACCTGCGTCACAGATGACCAGCGGGGTACCGCACGCAAGCGCCTCCACCCATGCATTGGCCAGGCCTTCATTGGCCGACGGCAGCACCATCGCATCAGCCGCAGATAGAATAACCGGCAATATATCGTGATCGACCGAACCCAGGAAAAAGACCCGGTCATCCACTTTCAGATCAAACGCCAGATTGCGCAAATGGCGTTCATCCTGCCCATTGCCGATCAGCAGCAATCGTGCGTCGGGAATGCTGGGGAGCGCGCCGAGCGCCATATCCTGCCCTTTGCGTTCGATCAGTGCCCCGACAGAGACGAAAAGCGGCTTCTTCTCGGGCAGATCAATGCCCAATCGCCTGCCCAGCATGGTGCGCATACCGTCATGGTCCAGCGGACGGAAGCGGTCGCGGTCAAGGCCGGTATAATGCACCGAAATCTTGTCCAGTGACATGCCGATACGGTCCATATCGCGGGCGAGAGCCTTGGACACAGCAAGCAACCCGGTGGCGCGTTCTGCAGCTTCCAGCATTTGATCGAGAGCGAAATGTTTCTGGCCCCAGAAACTGATGTCCGATCCGCGCGCTTTGATCGAGCATGGCAAACCAAGTTGTTCGGCAATCCAGGCCGCTGCGGGGCCATCAGGATAGAAAAATTGTGCGTCGATAAGATCAAACGGATGCTCGGCATGGAGACGTTCCACCAGCGGCAAAATCTTGCGGCCAATTACGCCCGGATTAATGCGCGCACCGATATTGGGGATGAGAGTGAAGCAGGGGCGGTGCACCTTCACGCCGGTCTCCACCCCATCGGTTGCGGCGGCAACCAGGGGTTTGTACCGGCCCAGCGCGAGCGGCGGAATGCCGATCGGATTGATCACGGTCACATCCCATTCGCCGCGCGCGGCCAATGCCTCCAGCGAGCGCGCCACAAAGGTGCCAAAGCGCGGCATGTGGGAATTGGGGTACAGCGTCGAGATAGACAGCACCCGTCTGGGGCCGATTGTATGCCCTGGTATCATAGCGGACGCACCAGCATTTCAGCCACGGCAATCCACGGCGGATTATCAACAATCTGTTGTTTCTGTCCCAGTCCTGGCGGCAGTATTCCGACCAAAGCGGCCTGACGGTCGATCAGACGGCCAAAGGCAAAACGGCCGGCCTTGCGCGGGACCAACACGTCGCGATTTATCGCGCGGGCGGCATGTTCTGTTTCGATCTGCCGCAACCATAACTGGTCGCCCGCACGATACTCGCCCGCGCTGGCCGCGACGGTCAGAACCATCAAAGCACCGTCCCCGGCCAGTTCGGTAGGCGGTAAGGCATCACGCGGTGCCGTAAGAGCCTCCGCCCCTGCATCGGTCAGTTCCGCGACAATCTGTGCCGTCTGCGCAGTATCGGACCGCACCAGCATCTGCGGATCAATCTCGAGCGCAGCAGCGATCCGGTCCATCCATTTGACAGAGAGATTGCGCATACCCGTTTCCAACCGCCCGATGGTCTGAGCGGTCGTGGGGGGCGCGCACGCCTGCGCCACATCGGCCAGTGTCATACCTTTGGCTTTACGGATATCACGGATGCGGTTGATCATCGGACTGCCTTGTCAGGGAAACGCTATGCAAACCATATTGGTTTTTATCTTTCCTACAACAATGCCGATTTGGCAAGGAGTGATTCGGCACATTGTGGGAGCAACCATGCAGCGAAAAATTATTGAACGCGAATTGACGAGCGAGGGGCCAAAGCGGGATGGCGGGCGGCGCAAGGGTAGGCGCAGTGTCGCGGTCAATCTGGCGGAATCGCCTTTATCCTGGCTTCATTCCCGGGGGCATATTGATAACCGGCTGTTTGATGCAGGCGAACGGCTCCGCGCAGATTACGAAAATGCACTCTTAAGCGCCAGCCTGACGATGCGCTGGGACCCGGTCCGCATCGCCGGTCCAGCTGGTGATACCGGGCTGTCACCAACCGAACGGCAGATCGCGGCCAAACAGCGGTTTGACGGGGCGATTGCGCAGGCGGGCAGTGGTTTGTCGGACATTTTATGGCGCGTGGTATGCGCGGGCGAAGGTTTGCCCGATGCCGAAAAAGTGCTCGCCTGGCCTGCGCGCAGCGGGAAGCTGGTTTTGAAACTTGCGTTGGAAAGAGTGGCGGATTTTTACCGGATCAAATGATCCGCGCAGCAATCATCGAGCGCAATTCAGGCAGAACATTCTCACCAAACCACGGGTGCTTTTTTGCCCATATGCGGCTGCGCCATGCCGGATGGGGGATGGGGAAATAGTCAGGCAGAAACGTTTCAAAAGCGCGGACGCGCTCCGTCATTGACAGTGACCGGGCGGCGGGTAGGTAATGCGCCTGAGCATATGTGCCAACCAGGACTGTCAGGCGATCAGTTGGCAATTGCGCCATAATCCGGCCATGCCATAACGGCGCGCATTCGGTACGCGGGGGCTTGTCTCCGCCCGATGCTTTACCGGGATAGCAGAAACCCATCGGTACAAGCGCGACCTGCTGTGGATCGTACAGTTGAGCGTCGGTGAGGCCGGTCCAGTCGCGCAGCCGGTCACCGCTGGCATCATCCCACGGGATACCGCTTTTGTGGACTTTTGATCCGGGCGCTTGGCCGATGATGACAATTTGGGCGGCGGGTGAGAATTGCACGATTGGCCGGACGCCGCCGGGCAGATGGCTGGCGCATATGGTACAATCGCGGATTTGCTGATGCAGTGCGCTCAATTCAACCTTCGACCATTTCGGCAAGCTCTAGCCAGCGTTCCTCGGCTGCGTCTTTTTCCGCATGTGCATTTTCAAGCCCCTTGTTGATATTGGCGAATTTCTGCGGATCACTGGTGTAGAGGTCCGGGTCGGCCAGGATCGCTTCGCCTTTGGCAATCGCAGCGTCCAGTTCCGCGATCCGGGCTGGCAGCATCTTGTAATCGCGCTGGTCCTTATAGCTCAGCTTGGTGCTTTTCGGCGCGGATTTGGCGGGCGTGGGCGTAGCTGGCTTAGCGGCATCAGAACGCGGCTTAGCGGGTGCAGAGCGTTTCTGACGCTTGGCTTCCCAGTCCTCATATCCGCCCGCGACACTATCGACAAAGCCGCTCCCATCGAGGCCCAGCGTCAGCGTTACGGTCCGGTCCAGAAAATCGCGGTCGTGGCTGACGATGAGGACGGTTCCGTCATAATCGGCGATAACTTCTTGCAGCAGATCGAGCGTTTCCAGATCGAGATCATTGGTCGGTTCATCCAGCACCAGCAAATTGGACTTCCGCGAAAACTCGCGCGCCAATAGCAGCCGTGACCGCTCGCCGCCCGACATGGTCGAAACATTGGTATCGATCAGGCCAGGATCAAACAGAAATTCCTTGAGGTATCCTTTCACATGTTTGCGCACCCCGCGCACGTCGATCCAGTCGCTCCCTTCGGCCAGTACATCGCGCACCGATTTGTCCGGCGTAAGCAAAGCGCGCTGCTGGTCGATCGTCACACCGGTTAGCGTTTTGGCGATAGTAACCGATCCTGTATCCGGCCTGATTTCACCGGTGAGCAGTTTCAGCAAAGTGGTTTTACCCGCCCCGTTTGACCCGACGACACCGATCCTGTCGCCGCGCTGGATGCGGAGAGAGAAATCGCGGATGATGGTCCGGGCAGTCTGCCCGCTGCCGTAGGATTTGGACACTTTATCAGCGACAATAACCGCTTTGGATTTATTGCTATCGTCGCTTTCCAGACCGAGCTTGGCCGCGCCGGCGGGATTGATCATCGCCGCGCGCTGCGCCCGCATCTGCCACAATTTTTCAAGCCGTCCCTGATTGCGTTTGCGGCGCGCAGTCACGCCGCGTTCCAGCCAATGCGCTTCCAATTTCAGCCTGGCATCCAGCTTCTGCGCCGCGCGCGCTTCTTCGGCATAGACCTGCGCTTCCCACGCATCATATCCGCCGAAACCGACATCCTTGCGCCGCAAGGCTCCGCGATCCAGCCAGATTGTCGCATTGGTAAGGCGTTTCAGGAATGTCCGGTCGTGGCTGATAGTCACAAATGCGCCCTTATAGCCCCCCAGCCATCCTTCGAGCCATTCGATAGCGTCCAGATCGAGATGGTTGGTGGGTTCATCCATCAACAGCAAATCGGGATCCTGCGCCAGCGCGCGGGCGATAGCGGCGCGGCGTTTCTCACCCCCGCTTGCGCCCTGCGAGGGGGTCGTCATATCGATGCCGAGCTGGCCGGCGATTGCGTCCACCTCATATTCTTCGGGCGGATGCTCGCCCGCCAGAGCGAAATCCATCAGCGTGTCAAATGCTGCGACATCGGGTTCCTGTTCCAGCACCACAATGCGTGTGCCGGGTTTGACTTTACGCGCCCCCTTATCGGGTTCGAGATGGTCATTGATCAGCCGGAACAAAGTGGTTTTGCCCGCACCGTTGCGGCCAATCAGCGCGAGCCGGTCGCGCGGGCCGATATGCAAATCCAGCCCTTCAAACAGCCACCGCCCGCCGATCTGCAGACCGATATTTTCAAGACTGAGAAGCGGGGGCTGGGCCATAGTCTGGCGCTTAGCGATGCCAGATCGCTGCGACAAGCAGCTTGGGCCGATCTTGCTGGACTGCGGTTCAGCTTGCGGCAAGCGCGCAGTCTGCACTAGGCAGCGCATATTGTGGGAGAATAGTTGTGATCCGTTACGCCTTACCAGTACTTATGTCCGCTTTGATCGGAAGCCCGCTTGCCGCTGCGGAGGTGCAGATCCAGTCTGCGGGTCCGGTGGTGGAACTGACCATATCGGAGCAGGTCAAGGCTGCGCCTGATATAGCAACGGTGAGCGCGGGCGTTTCGTCAGAAGCGCCGACCGCTGTGCGCGCGATGGCAGATAATGCGGCAGCTATGACAACGGTCATTGCGCGCATGAAGTCGCTTGGAATTGAGGAGAAGGATATTCAAACATCGGGCATCAATCTGAATGCCCAATATGATTATGACCGCACTTCCAAGCGGCAAATCTTCCGTGCTTATAGAGTGTCCAATCGGGTCACTGTGATCTTGCGCGACGTGTCGGAAACAGGCGCAGTATTGGATGCGCTGGTCGCGGCCGGCGCGACCGATATTGGCGGACCGGATTTTTCCATCAGCGATGATACAATGGCCAAGGCACAGGCGCGCAAGGCTGCAATGGACACCGCCCGGGCGCGTGCGAGCGAATATGCGGGCTGGGCAGGATATTCGGGCATCCGTCTGCTGGAAGTGAGCGAGGCAGTATCGTCCAATCGGCCGGTTCCAGTGATGGCCGCACGTTCTGCGGATGCGATTACGGTGGAGGCAACACCGGTAGAGCCCGGTATGGTTGGCACCGGCGTCACGGTGACTGTCAAATATGAGATGACGCAACAGGCCCGGTAACAGGCCCGGTAACAGGCCCGGTAACAGGCAGCATGTGCTCAGTGGAGTTACGCAGTTTATTCACGGCGTGTTCAATGGATGCCAAATATGCAGTATTTTACGATGATAAAACGCCTTCCCATTATCGCCGCAGCCGTGCTGGCTGCTTCAGGCCTGACACCGGCAATGGCGCAGTCACAGCCGCGCACGGATCAAGGAGAGGCGCGCAAGGAAATGCAGGCGGGCAACGTATTGTCGCTGCGCGAAATTGAACGGCGCGTTCTGCCGGGCATGCGCGGTGCGGAGTATCTTGGCCCGGCCTATGATTCTATCGCGATGGCCTACCGCCTGAAATTCATCCGTGACGGGCGTGTGACGTTTGTTGATGTGGATGCGCGCACCGGGCGGATATTGCGCCGCAGCCAATAAATATCCGATCATCTGAGGATTTGACCGGTGAGGAAACAGCGCAAGATTTACCCGATGAGTTGACGCATTTGCAGCAAACGACCACTTAGCAGGCACGATTAAATCCGGGCAATCTTCAGGGGACCTGAAAAACGATGCGATTACTGATTGTTGAGGACGAGCCGACACTC
Source organism: Pontixanthobacter sp. (assembly GCF_049682855.1). Classification (NCBI taxonomy): domain Bacteria; kingdom Pseudomonadati; phylum Pseudomonadota; class Alphaproteobacteria; order Sphingomonadales; family Erythrobacteraceae; genus Pontixanthobacter; species Pontixanthobacter sp. The sequence goes on from NZ_JBAUIK010000007.1 coordinate 154,806, forward strand.
GGCCAGCAGCTCAAAACCACTTTGGAACAGACCGGTTACGCAGTGGATCTGTCCACCGATGGCGAAGACGGCCATTTTCTTGGTTCGACCGAGGATTATGACGCGGTTATCCTCGATCTCGGTCTGCCCGAAATCGACGGGCTGACAGTGCTGGGCATGTGGCGCAAGGAAGGCCGGACATTCCCGGTTCTGGTCCTGACCGCACGCGACAGCTGGTCGGATAAAGTCGCCGGCCTTGATGCGGGCGCGGATGACTATCTCGCCAAACCATTCCAGACAGAGGAACTTATTGCCCGTCTGCGTGCGCTGATCCGCCGCGCATCGGGCAATACATCATCAGAACTTACCGCTGGGCAAGTCCGCCTCGATACCCGGTCCGGCCGGGTCACGTTGTCGGGAGAACCGGTGAAACTGACCGCGCAGGAATATAAGCTGCTTAGCTATCTGATGCATCACAAGGGCAAGGTTGTCAGCCGGACGGAGTTGATTGAGCATATTTACGATCAGGATTTTGACCGCGATTCCAACACTATCGAAGTGTTCGTTACGCGTATCCGCAAAAAACTGGGTGCAGAGGTGATTACGACCATTCGCGGGCTGGGCTACAGCCTCGATGATCCTGACGAGACGCCGCGAGCGACCTGATATGAACGCGCCCGAAAGTCTTCTGGTCCCCAAATCTGCAACAGGGGGAACACCAGACATCACCGGGCGCGTGTTCCCATCACCGGCTGCGGTATCGACGGCTGGCAGCTTTGCTTCGCCTGATACAGGCAGCCTGTCGCGACGGATGATGATCATCGCGGCGGGCTGGATACTCATCCTGCTGCTCGGCGGCGGCTTTGCTTTGGACCGGGCACTGAAGAACGTGGTCGAGCGCAATTTTGACGAACAGCTCGAATATATGCTCACCGGTATGATCGCCTCGGCAGAGGTGGGGCCGGATGGCGAAGTGCTGTTCTATCGCACTTTGGGTGACCAGAAATTCCTTGAACCCAATAGCGGCCTGTACTGGCAGATCAGCGGAGCGGGGCATGAGGATTGGCCCTCTCGCAGTCTGTGGGATCGCAGTCTGCAATTGCAGGAAGAGCATTTTGATGCGGAGCCGCATTATTACGATAGCGAGCAATTCGCACGCGAACCGTTGCGGATCGTTGAACGGAGCATCATTCTGCCTGGCAGCGATACCCAGTGGACTTTTGCCGTTGCCTCCGCGCGCGCCGATCTCGATGCTCAGATTCTTCAGTTTCGTTCGATCCTGATCTGGTCGTTTGCGGTGCTTGGCCTGGGGCTGTTCGTGATGGCGGCCTTGCAAAGCTATTACGGGCTGCGGCCATTGCGGCGTATCCGCATGGCGATCCAGCGTATCCGCACCACCGGCAATAACCGCGTCACCGACCCGTTGCCGCATGAAGTGCAGCCTCTGGTTGAAGAACTGAATATGCTGCTCGAACATTCAGAGAAGCAAGCGGAAGAGGCGCGCACGCATGCGGGCAATCTTGCCCATGCGCTGAAAACGCCGCTGACGGTGGTGAACAATGCCGCCACTGCCCGCGCGCCCGATTTGCCCGATACGGTAATCCGTGAAGCGACCACTATGCGCCGCCATGTCGATCATCACCTCGCCCGCGCGCGCGCCGTTGGCCGCCGCGCCGTGGGTATGGCGCGCACCCCGGTATGCGACAGCGTAGAGGCGGTGCGGCGCGCGATTGAGCGGCTCTATCCCAGCGTCCGTTTCGATATTGACGGCAAGCGTCAGGCCGAAGTGTCGATCGAGCGGCAGGACCTTGATGAGATCCTCGGCAATCTGATCGAAAACGCGGCAAAATATGGCGGCGGCAGCGTGTTTGTAACGGTTGATGCGGAAGACGGATCGGATCAATGTGTTATCTGGGTGGAGGATGACGGGATGGGTATTCCGCCCGACAAACGCACCGAGATATTTGATCGCGGGGCGCGGCTGGATACCGGCAAGCCGGGCACCGGGCTGGGCCTTGCGATTGTGCGTGATGTGGCCGAGATTTACGGCGGCGGCGTGACACTTGAAGAAAGCGAGGATCTGGGCGGCCTGATGGTCAGGCTCAGCCTGCCGCGCGCAGCCTGAACATACGTTTCAACGCCAGTTCACAGACCATTCAATTCACCGCCTTCAAAGACCGTCTCACCAGGCGGACGATGTCTTATGGAGCGAATCGATGCCGATCAAAATATCAGGTAGAATTGTGCACTATACCGTGTTGGCATCTGCCATGCTCTCGCTCAGCGGATGCGTGGTTTATGATGCCTATGGCGATGATCAATATTATGGCAGCGGGTATGATCCGTACTACCAGCCAGGCTTCGCCTATTCCTATTTCGGCTGGTATGATGATTATTATTATCCTGGTATAGGCACGATTGTTTATGACCGGTTTGGCCGGCGCTATACCTGGAATAATCGCCAGAGCGCGTTTTGGAGAGAGCGGGCACGGCGGCATTACCGCAGCAATAACGATGCCCGGTGGGACCATTATCAGCGCGGCGATGACGGCCAATATCGTGACCGCCGCAATCGCGGCGACAGATATCGTGATGGATGGCGGCGCGGCGGGGAAGCGCGCGGTGATGATACAGCAGGCCGCGCAGACCGGCGCGACCGCCGCCGCGGCGGAGGCGCCAGTGCGGATACAAACCGGGGCGGCAACCCGGACAACGCCCGCAGCGGCGGACGCAGAGATCGCGGCGCTGCAACCGCTCAGCCCCCTGTAAGCCGGGGCAGTCAGGTCCGCCAGCGCCCACCTGCGCCGCCGCAGCCAGCACAAACGCGCGCCCGGCGGCCATCTGCGC